>CAYZFV010000293.1:0-17690 GCA_964477765.1 uncultured Candidatus Kuenenia sp. | reverse complement strand
GCAGCGGGGCACCGGCACACAGCGGCTGGAGGAATTCGTCCGCAGTCGATTCCGCGGCGCCCGCGTGGCCCGCATGGATACCGACACGATGCGAACCCGGGGCAGCTACGAGGAGACACTCGACGCCTTCCGTGCCCGCGAGATCGACATCCTTGTCGGTACGCAGATGATCGCCAAGGGCCTCGATTTTCCGAGCGTGATGCTCGTGGGTGTCGTCCACGCCGATGCCGCGCTGCACCTGGCCGACTTCCGCGCCGCCGAACGCACCTGCCAACTCGTCACGCAGGTGGCGGGGCGCAGTGGTCGCGGGCCGCTCGGCGGTCGCGTCGTCGTCCAGACGAGCACCCCCGACCATCCTGCGATCCGCGCCGCCGCCGCCCATGACTACGAGACCTTCGTCAGGCACGAACTCCCGATCCGCGAGGCGTTGCTTTATCCGCCGTTCGGCAGCGTCGTCCGGATCGTCGTTCGCAGCGAACGCGAAGAGGCGGCTTCCGAGTGGACCGGGCACCTCACCGATCGCATACGCCGGGAGGCGGGTGATGCCAGTGGCATTCGCGTGCTCGGCCCTGCTCCCTGCCCGATCGCCCGGCTCCGCGACCGCTTCCGCTGGCATCTGCAGGTGCACGGCCCCGACGGGGTGGCCCTCCGCGACCTCGTCCGCCGCGCCACCGCCACCGCACAGACCCCTGACAACGTGGCCTGGATCATCGACGTCGACCCCGTCGACATGCTGTAGCTCTCCGTCGACAAAGCCCTCCCTGGCCTTTGTCCGTGGAAAGCAGGTTTCTGGCAGGGCAGGGCTGCGGGTACGATTGGGGGATTCGCAGAGGTTGCTGATGGCCTATCGCACGTTCAAAGACATTCTGGGCGAGACGAGTTTGGAGCGGAAATGCCGCCTCCTCTTCGGCCTCTGCCTGTTCGTGCTCATCTCAGGCAGCTTCTGGTGGTATGGCAGCCGCACCGAGGAACTGGTCTACACCACGACGCGGAGCACTGGCCGCCATCTCGTCGATGCCGTCATGCTCCACTACCACTGGAAGACACTCGAGGTCGACCAGCGATATACCAATCTGATCGAGACGCTCGGCCGCACGCTCCAAAGCCAACCCTATGGCTGGAGGCTGCTGGAGCCCGAGGCCGCGCCCGAAGAGCGCACGGCCTACACCCAGCTCGACGCCGCCGTGCTCGACTACTTTCTCGGCCGTCCGCCCCCCGGCGTCGACGATCCATCGCCGGCAGCCGGAGGCCCGCCGCGATCGAGCCAGGAATACCGTGAGTTTCGCACCGCCGACAATTCCGAATACCACTATTACCAGCCGGTGCGGGCCCGCCAGAGTTGCCTTATCTGCCACGAATATAAGGGGCTCACCGCCCAGCAGGCCACCGTTGCCGTCGACACCGATCGCCAGAAGCTGGCCGAGGGAGACCTGATGGCCGTCGTGAAGGTCGTGATGCCCGACTCGACCACCCAGAAGGCGATCAACTGGAATCGGGCGATTCTCCTCGCGACGGCGATCATGACGGTCTTCCTGGCAATGCTCGCCGCCTACGCGATCGTTCGCTACGTGATCGTGAAGCCGCTCGATCACCTCCGTGAGGTGAGCGACGAAGTCCGGCGTGGCAACGTGCAGGCCCGTGCCGAGATCCACACGGCCGACGAATTCGAGGAACTCGGCGTCGCCTTCAACCGCATGTTGCGGGGGCTGGTCGATTCGCAGGAGGAACTCCGCAAGGCCAACGACACGCTCGACGAGAAGGTGGACGAACTGGCGCGGGCCAACATGCACCTCTACGACATGAATCGGCTGAAGAGCGACTTTCTTGCCACGATGAGTCACGAACTGCGAACCCCGCTCAACAGCATCATCGGCTTTTCCGACGTACTCGGTTCGATCCGGTCGCTCGATGACAAACAGAAGCGGTATGTCTCCAACATCCGCACCTCCGGCCGCATGCTCCTCGACATGATCAACGACATCCTCGACCTGGCGAAAATCGAGGCCGGCAAGATGGACGTGCGGCCCTCGTCTTTCCGCCTGGAGTCGGTGGTGTCGGCCCAGTGCGACATGGTGCGACCGCTGGCGGAAAAGAAGCGAATCGAACTCACCTACGATATCGGCGCCGGCCTCGACGCCGTTGTGCAGGATCAGCCGAAGGTGCAGCAGATTCTGGCCAATCTGCTCTCCAATGCCGTCAAGTTCACGCCGGAGGGAGGGCGGATCGATATTCGGGCGGCCCTCGACACGGCCGCCTCCGTCGAGGAGCCGCGGATCCGTTTGGAGGTGATCGACACGGGTGTCGGCATCGCCGAGGAGGATCAGCAGACGATTTTCGAGAAGTTTCGGCAGGGCCGCACGTTTCAGGTTGGCGACGACGCCATGACCCGCGAATACTCAGGCACCGGCCTGGGCCTGTCGATCGTGCGGGAGTTGTGTCGTCTGCTTGGCGGCGACATCGACCTCGAGAGCCAACTCGGCCGGGGCAGCACGTTCATCGTGTATCTTCCGCTCAACCATCCGCGGGCCGACGACGTGGATGCCGAGGCGGCGTTTGCCGCCGGCCTCCCTGAAGAAGCGGCCTGACACTCAGGCTGCGGGCCTTCTGCCTTTCCGCAAGGACTTCTCTGCATGGACGATCGTGAATCCCCTCAGGCCTCCGGCGAAGTGATCCTCTTCACCGATGGCGCCTGCAGCGGCAATCCCGGCCCCGGCGGCTGGGCCTTTATCCTGCGCCACCCTGGCAGCGGGAAGGAGACGAGCGACGCGGGTGCCGACCGCGACACCACCAACAATCGCATGGAGCTGACAGCCGTTGTCCGCGGGCTCGCTCAGCTCAAGCGGCCGACGATCGTGGAACTCGTCACCGACAGCGTGTATGTGGGAACCGGGCTCTCCGAATGGCTCCCGAAGTGGAAGCGGCAGGGCTGGAAGCGAAAGGAGAAGGGCCGCCTCGTGCCGGTCAAAAACGAAGACCTGTGGCGAGAACTCGACCGCCTCGCCGCCGCTCACACGATCCGCTTCTCCCACGTCGCCGGCCACACCGGCCACCCGGAAAACGAAGCCTGTGACCGCATGGCCGTCGAGGCCTACAAGCGGCTCAAATTGAACGGGTAGTCGCGTATGGAGCCCTTGTCGAGCTACTCCCCGGGCACTCCGCTGGCCGCCTTGCCGGGCGTGGGGGAAGCGCGGGCGGCGAGGCTCGCCAAGCTCGGCCTTCGCACCGCCAAGGATGCGCTCCTTCATTTTCCCCGCGGCTACAAGGATTTCAGCGGCACCCACAGTTGGCACGACCTGGAGGCCGGCCGTCACGCGGCACTCGCCGGCGAAGTGATCGATCTCTCGTCACGCACCACGGCCGGCGGCCGGTCTATGGTGAGCATGCTCGTGCAATGTGCCGGGGGATCGATCCGCGCCATCTGGTTCAACCTGCCCTTTCTGGCCAAGAAATACGCGGTGGGAATGCGGGTGATCGTCGCCGGGCCACCACGACGCAACGGCACAACCTGGGAGTTTTCGCATCCCGATGTCCGCGTGTTGGATGAGGGCGAGGCGGCCGAAGGAGCCGAGTGGCTGGCGGTCTACCCGCTCTCGGCCGGCGTGCAGCAGTCGCACGTGCGGGTGGCCGTGCAGGCGGTCCTGGATCATGTCGTCGACGGGCTGCCAGAAGCGTTTTCCGACGACGTCCGCGCGGCCCGCGGGCTGCTCACGATTCAGGAGGCGTTTCGCGGCATCCACAAGCCGGCTGGCCGCGAGATGCTCGCTGCCGCCCGCCGTCGCCTGGCGTACGCCGATCATCTCATCGTGCAGCTGCTCCTGCGGGAAGACCGCCGGGAAAAGGAACAGCGACAGGCGGCTCCGGCGATCGTGGTCGATGCCCGACTCGACGCCCGGATACGGGCCCGCTTTCCCTTCGCGTTTACGGCGGCCCAGGAACAGGCGGTCGCCGACATTGTCGGCGACCTCGCCACCACGCGACCGATGCACCGGCTGCTGCAGGGGGAAGTGGGCAGCGGTAAGACGGCCGTCGCGATCTACGCGATGCTGGCCGCCATCGCCAATCGACCTGCCGACGCCACCGACGACGACCCTTGCGGTCGCTATCAGGCGGCCCTCCTGGCGCCCACCGAATTGCTGGCCCGCCAGCACCACCGGTCGCTGTCGAAGTGGCTCACCGACAACAACGCCCGCAATAAGACGCAGGTGGAGCTGCTCGTGGGGGGCCTGCCGGCGGCGGCGAGGCGCGAGGTGCTCGGCCATATCGAGTCGGGTGCGGCCTCGGTGGTGATCGGCACCCATGCGCTTCTGGCGGAGAGCGTGCAGTTTCGCCGGCTGGCACTGGTCGTGATCGACGAGCAGCAGCGGTTTGGCGTGGAACAACGATTCGTGATGCAATCGGGCAAGGCCGATCCCCACACGCTGATCATGACCGCCACGCCGATTCCACGAACGCTCGCCCACGGGCTCTACGGTGACCTCGACATTTCCGAGATCCGTCAGCAGCCGGCCGGCCGGCAGGCTGTCACCACCTACCACGTGCTGCCCGACACGCTCGACCAATGGTGGGACTTCTTCGGCAAGAAACTCCGCGACGGCCGCCAAGGGTACGTCGTGGTGCCGGTCATCGAGGATTCCGAACGGGGCGTGCAGAGCATCGCCTCGGCGTACGAGGAGCTCGCCAACGGGCCGCTCGAGGCGTTTCGTCTGGGCCTTGTCCACGGCCGCATGCCGCCAGGCCTGCAGAATGCCGTGCTCGAGGATTTTGCTGCCGGCAAGCTCGACGTGCTCGTAGCCACGCCGGTGATCGAGGTGGGGATCGACGTGCCCCAGGCGACGATCATGACGATTCTCGATGCCGACTGTTTCGGCCTGGCCCAGCTCCATCAACTCCGGGGCCGCGTGGCCCGCGGTGCCGTGCCGGGGCTGTGCGGCGTGGCCACGGAGCGGCTCGATGACCGGGCCCGCGGGCGGATCGAGGCCTTTGTCTCCACTGGCGACGGCTTCGCCTTGGCCGCGCTCGATCACCGGCTCCGAGGGAGCGGCCGACTGTTCGGCACGCGGCAAAGTGGCCGATCGGGCACAGAATTCAAGTTTACGCAGCGGGCCGTCGCCGCTCCGGATGACACGCCGGCCGATGACGCGACCCAGATTCCGTTCGACGAGGAGGCGATCATCGACGAAGCCCGTGCCGACGCGATCGCCCTGCTGGATCACGATCCCACGCTCACCCTCCCGGAGCACGCCCGGCTGCGCGATCTGGTTGATCAACGCCGCCGCGAGCAACTCGCCCAAGGTGGCCGTCACGGCGCCGTCGGCTGATCACAGCAGCCGCGCGCGGCGGAGGAAGACGATGAGCCCCGCCGTGATGCAGGCGGAGAGCCCCCAGAAATAGATGTAGCCGTGGGCCCAATCGACCTCCGGCATGCCTTCGAAGTTCATGCCGTAAATACCGCAGATGAAGGTGAGCGGCAGAAAGATCGTGCTCACAACGGCGAGGCGATTCATCGTCTGATTCGTGCGGTGCGACATCACCGTCAGCGAGAGATTGAGCGCCGTCTCGAGAATCTCCCGATCAGCGGCGATATCCGATACGAGCCGCTCGAGGGTGTCGATCATGCCGCCCAAGAACGTGAGCGTGGCCTCGCTCACAAGCGTGGTCTTTCGTGACGTGAGCTCATCAAGCGCCCGCCGCACCGGCAAGGCCCGGCGGCGGAGGGTGAGGAGTTTGGCCGACACCGCAGCGACCGCCACGAAAGCCTGCTGATCGATCTCACCCGCCAGCGCCCGGCGGGTGTCTTCCACCTCGTCTTCGAGTTGTGTCTGGACGGCCAGAAACTGCTCAACCTGCTCGTTGCAGATCTCGTAGAGGAGAAAGCTCGGGGTGGCCGCGTGCTGTTCAAAGTCGTGCACATAGTCGCGGCGAACGGCTTCGAGCACCCCATTGGGGCCGCGATGCACCGTGGCCAGAAACCCTTCGCCGATGACCACATCGAGCCGCTCGCGGGGATCGTCGGGGCCGCAGGCCCGGCCGCCGAGAAACGTAAGGTGAAGCAGGCGGTCGGTCCGCCGCAGCCCGGCCGCTGCCAGTCCGCACGGCTTGGCATGCTCATCCACAAGGCGGTGGAAATCGACACCCGGGCAGACGTGGGGCGGAAACGCCTCGTCGATGAGGCCGCCTTCGATCGACGCCACGTCGATATCGATCCAGACAAACCGGCCCCGCTCGATTTCCCCGCGGATCTCGGCAGGCTGGAGCGTGCCCCGCGAGCGATCGCGGAAATCGAGAAACTCGGCGCGGATGCCGTGGGGGCATCCTGCGGCGCCGCCGGCAGTCTCTCGGGAACCCGGCAGCGGTGGCGAAACAATCTGAATCATCATGGCACGACCTTGGCAGGATTGGCGGATCGTTCTCGTAGCAAGGGCAAGCCTTTCCGACCAATGGCAATCATCGCTCTGGCCGGGCCTGCCATCTCGGCCATCCTTCCCCGTCTGCCACCTCCGCCGGAAGTGCCACGCCCCGCGGCAGGAGCAAAAATCGCCGTGTCGTGAGCGAGCCCTCGTCGGTACGCTCCCGCGACCATGCCGGACCACGCCGCCCGCCCCATCTCTCTCCGTATTCAGCCCGGTTCTCCGGACGCGGCCCGCCCGGATGAGGAACGATGGGCGGGCTACAACCTCCTCATCCTCTTTTGCTGCATCATGGCCCTCGGCCTGCTGGCCACCGGCGACATGGGGCGGGCCGATCCGGAGGTGCGCTCGCTGCTCGACTGGGCCGACACGGCGATCTGCGGTGTGTTTCTCATCGACTTCGTGGTGAGTCTCGTGAGAGCCGAGAACCGCTGGCGCTACCTCGCCACCTGGGGATGGATCGATCTGCTCTCGGCGATTCCTGCACTCGACGTCGCCCGGTGGGGCAGGGCCGCCCGCGCGCTGCGCATCCTGCGGGTGATCCGTGGCATCAAAGTGGCGCGGGTGTTGTTTTCACTCTTCGTCCGCTACCGAACCCGCAATGCCGTCTTAGCGGGGGGCCTGCTCGTGATCTTCGCCGTCTTCACGGCCAGCATTGCCATCCTCCAGGTCGAAACCGATCCGCGCTCCATGATCAAGACCGCCGAAGATGCGGTGTGGTGGACGCTCTGCACGATCTCGACGGTCGGCTATGGCGACCTCTATCCGGTCACCCGGGCGGGCCGGTTCGTGGCCAGCCTGCTCCTCGTGCTTGGCGTAGGCATCTTCGGGGCCATGGCCGGCATTCTGGCCGGCTGGTTTACCGGCGAGACAGCACAGAGTCGCACCCGCGACGTCCAACAGCTCACCGAGGATATCGCCTCGCTCCGACACGCGGTCGAGGCACTTCAATCCAAGACACGGCCCGCCCCCCCCGCCGATGATCGGCTGGCCGCCTGAGCCGGCTACGATCCGGCGACGATCGGCTCGGCGGAAGCCCAGCGGCCATCTTCACGCACCACACGGTGGTACAGCGTGTCCCGCTCCACCGGTTCACGGCCGGCCTCGCGGATGAGCCGGCAAAGCTCGTCCACGGAGAGGATCTCCGGCGTCTCGGCCCCGGCATCGTGGTAGATCAGTTCGTGCCGCACGGTGCCGTCGATGTCGTCGGCCCCGTACGCGAGGGCGGCCTGCGCCGTGCCGATCCCGAGCATGATCCAGTAGGCCTTCAGGTGGTCAAAATTGTCGAGCACCAGCCGGCTGATCGCCATTGTTCGCAGGCTCATCGCCGCCGACGGCTTGGGGAGATGGGAGAGCCGCGTGTTGGCTGGGTGGAAGGCGAGCGGAATGAACGTCTGGAACCCACCCGTCTCGTCTTGAAGGTCGCGCAGCCGCAGCAGATGGTCGGTGCGGTGAAACGCATTTTCGATGTGACCGTACAGCATCGTGGCATTGCTGCGGAGGCCCAGTTCGTGGGCCGTGCGGTGGATCGTAAACCACTCGCTGGTGTCGGCCTTATGCTCGCAGATCTTGTCCCGTACCTCGGGATGAAAGATTTCGGCGCCGCCACCGGGGAGGCTGCCGAGCCCGGCGTCTTTCATCTCCACGAGAATGTCACGGATCGACCGCTTCGTGAGATGGCAAAACCAGTTGATCTCGACCGGCGTCCATGCCTTGAGATGGAGCGTGGGATAGGCGTCGTGAAGGAGACGGATCACGTTGAGATACCAGTCATAATCCTTCTGATGATGAAGGCCGCCCACGATATGCATCTCGGTGGAGCCGGCATCCACCGCCTCCTGGCCACGGGCAAGGATCTGCTCGTCGCTCATCACATAGCCGCGAGCCTCGCGTAGATCGGCCCGGAACGCACAAAACGTGCATCGATAGACGCAGACGTTGGTCGGATTGAGATGGGTGTTGATGTTGTAAAAGGCACGGTTGCCGTTTTTCCGTTCGCGGACCAGGTTGGCCAGTTCACCCAGTTCGTGAAGATCAACCGCCTCATCCCAGAGCATCTCCGCCTCGGCGACAGAGAGCCGCTCTCCCGCTTCCACCTTGTCACGAATCGAATCGAGTGAGCGAGAGAGTGCGCGAATCATGAAACCTCCAAACGTTCTTTCCGGGGACTGTAAAAGAAACCGCAGCCCCGGCGTCTTCGCAACCGGGCCGCGGATTCAGAGCCATAAATCGAGGGCAATGGCCGCCAAGAGCACCAGCCCGATCGCCGCATTGGCCGTAAAAAAGGCGTCGTTGACCCGCGACAGGTCGTCGGGCCGCACGATCGCATGCTCCCAGACCAGCAAGGCGGCGATGGCGGCGAGGGCCAGCCAGTAGATGCCCCCCAGATCAGGCACGGCCAGTGGCAGGGCCGCCAGCACCGCCAGCGTGATCACATGGAGCACCGCCGCCAGTCGCAAGGCACGAGGCACGCCGAGACGAGCCGGCAGGCTCCACAGACCGTGTTGGGCGTCGAAGTCGGCATCCTGGCAGGCGTAGATCGTGTCGAACCCGGCCACCCAGGTCGTTACGGCTACGGCCAGGATCACGGCCGGCAACAGGTCGGCCGGATCGGCGCACACGATGCCCCCACGGATGGCGATCCAGGCCCCGATCGGTGCCAAGCCGAGGGCTGCTCCAAGCCAGGCATGGGCCAGCATCGTGAACCGCTTGGCATAGGAATACCCGAGCAGCCAGGCGAGCACCGGCACCGAGAGCACCAGTGGCAGCCAGTTGGGTAAAAAAAGCAGGGTGGAGGCGATGAACACGCCACAGGAGGCCATGATCAGGCCCACCACCTCGCCAGTGCCGACGGCGCCACGAGGCAGGTGCCGCACGGCCGTCCGGGGGTTGGCCGCATCGATGGCCCGATCGACGAGCCGATTAAAGGCCATCGCCGCCGTACGACCGCTCGCCATGCAGAGGAGGATGCCAGCGAAGGCTTTCGACCAGTAGGCGCTCCAGCCTCCTGCCGCGTCAGCCACCGCGGGATCGCCACCCAACCGCACCGCGACGAGGGCGGCGATGATGGCGAAGGGCAGGGCAAACAGCGTATGGCTGAACCGCACAAGTTCCAGATAGGTTCGCAGCCGCGAAGGCGGCCGCTCCACGATTCCGACAGCCATCACGATGCCCCCCAACGACGGATCAACGCATTCCCGACGCCCAACTGGTCGCAGATCCGCGCCACGACGAAGTCGACCAGATCGGCCACCGTTTCAGCCCCGTGGTAGAAGCCCGGCGACGCCGGCAGCACCACCGCCCCGGCCTCATGAATCGCCTGCATATTTTTGAGCTGCGGCAGCGAGAGCGGGGTCTCCCGGGGCACGACCACCAGCTTCCGCCGCTCCTTCAGGTGCACCTCAGCTGCCCGATGGATCAGGTTTTCCCCCATCGAATGGGCGACGGCCGCCAGTGTGCTGCCGCTGCAAGGGCAGATCACCATCGCCGCCGTGAGAAATGAACCGCTCGCGATCGGGGCCATGAGGTCTTTGTAATGGTGGTAGTGCAGGATGCCGCTGGTGGCCACCGGCCCACCCAGCAGATCCTCGATGGAAAACCGCTCGAGATCGATCCGCCTGCCGAGTTCTTCGTGGAGCACGGCCTGTCCCGAAGGGCTGATCGCGAGATGAAGCTCTCGCCCGGCCGCGAGGAGAACCTCGACCAGTCGCACCGCATAGGGGATTCCCGAAGCCCCGGTGATTCCGACCACGAGTGGCAACGCTGGCTCAGCCATCAACATCACTCCCGACATCACTCCGGGTGGCGATCGACAGCGTGGCGATACCGCACGTGAGGGGAATCATCTCGATCGAGGAAAAACCGGCCTCCCGCACGATCGCTGCCAACGCCGCCCCCGAGGGAAACGCTTCCACACTGCGGTTCAAATAGGTGTAGGCATCCGACCGATTCCGTGCGACCACGTTGCCGATGAAGGGCAGCACGTGGCGGAAGTACCAGAGATAGGCCGAGCGCGCGAGTCGATTGTCGGGCAGTGAAAACTCGAGGATTGCCAGCCGTCCTCCCGGCTTGAGCACGCGGGCCATCTCGGCGAGTCCCCGAGCGGTATCGGCAATATTTCGGAGGCCGAAGGCGACCGTGACCAGGTCGAAAGCCCCGGTCGAGAAGGGCAGGGCAGTCGCGTCGGCCTCCACCCACTCCACGGCCCGCCCGGCTTTCTTTCCCTTTTCGATTCCGTGGGCGAGCATCGCGCCGCAGAAATCAGCGGCCACGATCCGCACGTCGGGCGACGCTTTGGCGGCGTAGGCGAGGGCGAGGTCGCCAGTGCCCGTACAGAGATCGAGCAGGCTCCCACTCATCGGCGGGGGCGCCCGTGAAACAGTGACGTGACGCCACCAGATATCGATCCCTCCAGAGAGGAGCCGGTTGACGAGGTCATACCGTGGGGCGATCTCGGCGAACATGCCCCGCACTTTTCCACCGCTCTTGTCGACGCCGCCCGGCGAGTGGTCTAAAGCGTCTCGTGGAGTGTCGCGCTCAAACACGCGCCGACAATCCGGCGACGCCACGGTTGGATCCGACATCGGAAGCGAGGTTTCCTGTGCGGTGGAAATGCCACAACTCCTTTTATCGTATGCCCGAGGGGGCGTGCGCGGGAGGGATCGCCATCGTCATCGATGTTCTCCGGGCCTCCACCACGATGATCACTGCGTTGGCACACGGGGCAAGCCGCGTGCGGCCCGTACGAACGGTGGGCGAAGCCCGGGGCCTGGCGGGCCATCCTGGTGTGCTCCTTGGTGGGGAACGGGGCGGACGGCCCATCGAGGGCTTCGACCTCGGCAACTCTCCCCTGGAGTACACCCGGCAGCGGGTGGCTGGCCATGAGGTGGTGATCACCACCACCAACGGCACGGCCGCCCTCCATGCCTGCCAGGATGCCGCTGAGATCCTCGTCGGGGCGGTGGTGAATGGCTCGGCGGTGGCCGCGCTGGCCATCCATCTGGCCGCCGGTGGTCGTGATATTCACCTCGTCTGCGCCGGCACCGATGGCGACGTGACCGAGGAGGATCTCCTCGGCGCCGGTGCGATCCTCGACGCCGCGATCCGGCGTGGTGTCGACGAGCGACAGGATCTCGATGGCCCCGCCCGCGCGGCGGTGGCAGACTTCCGGGCGGTTGTCGAGAACGACGGCGATCCTGCCGTGGCGTTGGCCTGCGTCTTCGCCACCGCGATCGGCGGCCGCAACCTGATCGCCATCGGCATGGAAGGCGATCTCTCGCCCGCCGCACAGATCGACTCGCTGCCGGTGGTGCCGCGGCTCGACCAGGCCACGGGCTGGCTCGTCGGTGACCGATCGGCCGAGGGGCTGCTACACTCTGCCCGCGGTCGCACAGAAAGGTAAGTGGCATGCCGATGGAAAAACAAAACGACCAGTCGCGGATGGATCGAATCGTATCGCTGGCCAAGCGGCGGGGGTTCATCTTCCAGTCGAGTGAGATCTATGGTGGCCTCAACGGCTTCTGGGACTACGGCCCCCTCGGCGTGGCCCTGAAGCGGAATCTCAAGGATGCGTGGTGGCACGACATGCTCACCGGACACGACGAACTGGCCGTGCCGCCCGGTGCCCCTGCGGCCTATGAAATGGTCGGCCTCGACTGCACGATCATCATGCACCCGCAGGTCTGGAAATGTTCGGGCCACTTCGATCTCTTCCACGACTGGATGATCGACTGCCGCGAGTCCAAGAAGCGGTATCGCTACGACCATCTCCATGGCCGCTGGGCGACCCACCGGGGCAAGCGGCTGTTTATCGTCACCGACCAGTCGGGCGATGAGATGGCGGCCCACCTGCAAACACGTGGCCAGAAGGCGTTCGGCCTGCGGGCCAAGCAGGTCGACGAGATGACGTGGGAGGGAGGTGTCGTGCCGCTGGCGAGTGAACCGGCTCTGGCGGAGGCGGTTGGCCCCGACGCGACCGAGCCGGGCACGCTCACCGCGCCCCGCGAGTTCAACCTCATGTTCGAGACGCGAATCGGTGCCCTGGCCGGTGACGACGACGACCGGGCCTTCCTGCGGCCCGAAACGGCCCAGGGGATCTTCGTCAACTTCAAGAACGTGCTCGATACATCGCGGGTGCGGGTGCCCTTCGGAATCGGGCAGATCGGCAAGAGTTTTCGTAACGAGATCACGCCGCGCAACTTCACGTTTCGATCCCGCGAGTTCGAGCAGATGGAGATCGAATTTTTCTGCCGGCCGGCCGACTCGGCCGAGTGGTATCGCTATTGGCGGGACCGCCGCTGGAAGTGGTATCTCGATCTCGGACTCACCGCGGGCAAACTGCAGTTGCGGGAGCACGACATAGACGAACTCTCTCACTATTCGGTCGGCACGGCCGACATCGAATATGCCTTTCCCTTTCTCGCCGCCGGCGAATTCGGCGAACTGGAGGGGATTGCCCATCGCGGCGACTTCGACCTGCGCAGCCACATGGAGGGCAAACTCGTTCGCCGTGATGGTGAACTCGTGGTCGAGACCGGGCCTGACGGCAAGCCCCGACACCGTGGCAGCGGCAAAGATCTTTCCTATTTCGACGATGTCAGCCGGGAGCGGTATGTGCCGCACGTCATCGAGCCCTCGGCCGGCGCCGACCGCGCCGTGCTCGCCTTCCTCTGCGATGCCTATCATGAAGACGAAGTGCCGGATGAAGACGGCAAGCCGCGGAGCCGCACCGTGCTCAAACTCCATCCCCGGCTGGCACCGATCAAGGTGGCGATCCTGCCGCTGGTCAAGAAAGACGGCATGCCGGAGGTGGCGGCCGATCTCTATCGAAGCCTGAAGCCCCACATGGCCTGCATGTACGACGAGAAGGGCTCGGTGGGCCGCCGCTACGCGCGGCAGGATGAGGCAGGCACGCCCTGGTGCCTCACGATCGATGGCCAGACGCTCGCCGACAAGACGGTCACGCTCCGCGACCGCGATTCACTCGTGCAGGAGCGGGTGCCGATCGACGCGGTGGTCGACATGCTCCGGGACAGGCTGTGATGCGACCGGCTCTCGCCACCGTCTGCTCCCTCGAGGCTTCTCTGGAGACGATCCTCGAGGACTACGCCGCCGGCCAATGCCAGGCGATCGATCTGTGGCTGGGCCACGCGGAGGGACTGCTCAGCCAGCATGGCCCTGGCGCATTGGCCGATCTCCTCGCCCGCCACGGGACCACTGCCACCGCCGCCAGTTTCCAGGGGGGCCTGCTGACGAGCCAGGGAGAGGCCCGGCTCGCGCACTGGAAGCATTTCGAAAGCCGGCTGGTGGTGCTGCGGGAGGTGGGCATCCCGGTGCTGGTGATCGCCGGCGACACATTTGGTCCGCTCGACCCCCAGGACCTGGGGCGGCTCTCGATGAGTCTGACAGAAGCCGCCAAGCGGGCGGCCGATGCGGGGGTTAAACTCGCCCTGGAGTTTGATGCCCGGGCCAGTTTTCCCAACAATCTGCAGTCGGCCGTGGCGCTGGTGGAAGATGTGGGGCTGCCATCCTTGGGCCTTTGCTTGGATTGGTTCCAGTACACCGTCGGCCCCAGCAAGCCGCTCGATCTGTATCTGCTCTCGGCTGACAATCTAGCGCACGTGCAGCTCTCCGACATCGCCGACGTGCCGCGGGAGATGGCCAGCGATGCCGACCGGATTCTTCCCGGTGAGGGCTCCTCGCCTCCCGACCAGCTCATCATCCGCCTCCAGGAAATTGGTTACCAGGGATCGGTCGCCATCGAACTCCATAATCCAGCCCTCTGGCGGGTCCCCCCGCGGCAGTTCGGCGAGATCGCGATGACCGCGCTGCGAAAGCTGCTTGGCCAGGCGGCGATGTAAGAAACGTCACCGCGGGTACTCGCGAAGGCTGGCGGCCCGCTTCACGATCAGGTCGATCGGCCGCAGCTCACTCGACGCCATGCCGGGCGGAAGGAGTTCGTAATGGCGGGCATCCGTGAGCATGTCGACCATTTCCTCGCAAAAGCCTTCGTGGGTGATCCAGAGAGCCGGATCGATCTTGCGAAGATCGATCGCGACCGAATAGGTGCGGAGCGTTTTTCGACGATGGATCACATACTGCGGAAAGTAGGAGAGCGACAGCTCGCGCAGCGAGCGGTAAATCGGATCCCGATAGCGGAGATATGGGCTGTTGCTTTTCGAAACCGCCCCCCAATGCCGCCCCCGCCGAAAGAGGGCCACGATATGGTCGGCATCTCCCTCCGCTCCCATGTCCATCAGCAGCGGCGGGAGGCCGGCCAGCCAGAGGGCGCAGGCCGCCACAAAGGCCCCCTCGAGACATTGTGCCTCGCCATGTTCGAGAACGCTCACCACCGAGCGGGCGGTATCCCCCTCGGCATGATTCCACCGCAGCCGGTTGATGTAGTCCTGGATCCGGCCAGGCGTGCGCAGCCTGGATAGCGTTCGCGCGATCTGTCGTGGCAGTCCGATTTTTCGGCCAAGTTTCAGAGGATCGGTCATCGGCTCGCGGCGGGGCTGGAAACCAACGGAGCCCGAAAGATTACCCATCTTGCCACCGTTCCTCAAACGCGGCACCGAATCGTCGACACAGCGGCCTGTTCCTCGCTACAAATGGGACGGGCGCAGATCGTGAGAGTGTTTTCCTCGGTCCGTTGCCTGCTGGATCGGCGCGGAGGCTACTCGTGATGCTCGGTCGCTTGGCCCGCAGATACTCAGCCTGCAGAGCAGTGGTCGGTCTGCTCGTGATACCGATGCCTCTCGTTGGGCTGATCATGATGGTGCCGGTCGGGGATTGTCGCGCCGATGCTCCCGCGTGTGTCGGCCCGGCGCCCACGTTCGCCTATGGCAACGCCGGCTTCGGCGGTGGCTACAGCCAATGGGTGCATCGCCACTCATCGCCACCGGCTTGGTGCCCGACGCCGCGGCCGGCCTGCGGCCCCTGTTGGCAACCCTGCCTTCCTCGGGCTCTCCCTTCCACCTGCTGGCAGCCGTGCGGATCGCGCCCTCTGTGTGGCTGGACCCCGTGGGCCTCAGGGTGGGGCTGGTCGGGCACGAGCCGCTACGCCTGTCGGGAGTCGGTCTCTCTGTCGGTATCGCCCGGTGGCTCGGCCACCTTTTTTTCCGGCAGCGTAGTGCCCTGGCCGGTGTTCATGCCGTGGTGGGTGGGAGACCATTCGGCACCGCGGCCGGATGCCACCATGATGGCCGCCGCAGCCTCTCGACCGACGCTGGCGATGACCGATCGTGAACCGGTGGTTCGCTCGAGCAATGCCGACGCCCGCCGACGGGCGCGGAAACTGGTCGCTGTGGGCGACCGCTACCTCCGGGAGTCGGTCACGGAGCGCGCCAAACTCGTCCGGGCGCTCTCCTCGTATCGCCGGGCGGCCACGATCGCCGCCGATCTCCCCGAGGTCTACGTGCGGCAGGCAATCGCCCTCGTGGCCCTTGATCGCGGCGACGATGCCTCCCGCGCGCTCGCGACCGTGGCCGCGATCGACCCGCGACTCGAAGACACCGTTGCCGACAGTGGCCTGCTGGCCATGCACCACATCTGGTCGGCGCCAGACGGCTCCGTTGGTCTGGCCGAGCCGGCGGCCAACTGGATCGCCGATCGCTGGACCCAGCGGTGGCACCCGGAGATGACGCGACTGGCCGAGGCAGCAACGCCTGCCGTTCCATAAGTCATTCCCTCGCCAAGCCGGCAGTCGCGGGTATTCTGGAGGCATGACAACCCCCGACGCCGCTTCCACTCTCTGCCGTCGCATCGACCTGTCTGCCCCGGGTGGTCGTAGGCAGCTCGATGCCCTCCGCCGCATGCTCGCTTCGCAGGGCGACCTGGTGAGCCCGGCGGGCCGCCAGCGAACGATCGACGTCTTCGGCTCACCCCTGACGCCGCGGCAGGTGGTGGAGCGGATCTGCTCCGATGTTCGCGAGCAGGGCCTCGAGGCCGTGCTCGATTACTCCCGCCGCATCGACGGCGGCGCGCCGACCCGCGAAAGCCTGTTTGTCGCACCGGAGACGCTGGCCAAGGCCCATGCCGCGGCCGACGCGGGGTTTCTGACGGCTATTCGCCGGATTCGTGACCGCGTGGTGAGATTTCAAGAGGCAATCCTGGCTCGTGACGTCACCATGCCACTGCCCGGCGGCGGCTCGCTGGGGCAGCGCTATGTGCCACTCGATCGTGTCGGTGTGTGCGTGCCCGGCGGGGCGGCAGCCTATCCGTCGACCTTGCTGATGACCGTCGTGCCAGCGCAGGTGGCGGGCGTGCCTGAGATCGTCGTCGTCGCCCCGCCGACGAAATTCGGCGCCGAAAATCGACACGTGCTGGCCACCTGCCATGAACTCGGCATCACGACCGTGATGCGGGCTGGTGGCGCCCAGGCAGTCGCTGCCATGGCCTATGGCATCGCAGGGCTGCCGCGGGTCGACATCATCGTCGGCCCCGGCAATCTGTTCGTGGCGCTGGCCAAGGAGTTCGTGTTTGGCGACGTAGCGATCGATTCGATTGCCGGCCCGAGTGAAATCGTCGTGGTGGCCGACGCGGTGGCCAATGCCGGGTTCATCGCCGCCGACATGCTGGCCCAGGCAGAGCATTCGCCCGGATCGGCGATCCTCCTCACGGCGTCGGCGACCTTGGCCGATCAGGTGGCTGAAGCAGTGGCCGAACGTGTGGCCGTGCTCGAGCGGGCCGACCTCACCCGCGACAGCCTCGAGCGATTTGGCGCGATCGTACTCACGCGGAGCGATGACGAAGCGGCCGATCTGGCCAATGACCTCGCCCCGGAACACCTCTCGATCGACACCCGCAACCCGCAGGCGACGCTCGCACGGATCCGCCACGCGGGCGCCGCATTTCTGGGCCCCTGGAGCCCCGTGGCGGCAGGCGACTACGCGGCCGGCCCTTCGCACGTGCTCCCGACCGGTGGCACCGCCCGGTTTGCCGGCGGGCTTTCCGCCAACCATTTCCTCCGCAGCGGCAGCGTGATCAACCTGGCTCGCGAAGATCTCGCCGAGATGGCTGCCGACATCACGTTGCTCGCCGACGTGGAAGGCCTCACGGCCCACCGCCGCAGCGTCGAAGCACGGCTGTAAGTACGGAAATGCGGCCATCCATGGCCCGCATTTCCTTGCCGCCCGTCCGGGCGGAAGAAAAGCGGCCCTCCAGGCGGGCAGCACAGTTGGTTCAGCGAGGGGTTGCCCGTACCGCGAGAGCCGGCTTTGGCAGCGAGCGCAGGCAGGATGCCGAAAGCGAAGCTGGCAGAGAGTGAGCGGAGGCCTGGAGGGC
>CAYZFV010000292.1:0-3951 GCA_964477765.1 uncultured Candidatus Kuenenia sp. | reverse complement strand
TAGATCGCCGGCTCGGGGGCGGCAAAAGTTTCCTCGCGGGGCGAGGATACGCCCAACGCTCGTCAAGCGTTCGCCAACCCCCTCGCCTACCGTTCTCTGGTTGCCAGACGATCGCTACCTTGCCTTGCGGCGACGAAACCACTCCGGCCAGAGGCACCAGGCATCGAAACCCGCAGGGGGCTGCTTGCCGATGTAGTCATCGCATGCGCCCCCGTCGACGCTGGGCAGGGGTTTGCAACACTGGCCGCTGGCGGCGAGTTCGTCGAGCCGCAGCTGCCAGCCACCGCCGAGCGCCCGGTAGATCTGGATCATCCCCCTGGCGACCTCACCGACGTCGTTGTTGAGCCTCACCTGCTCCGTCACCTGGGTCTGCTGCACCACGAACACCCGGTTGAAGTCACTCGCCCCTTCCTTGTATTGGATCTCGACGAGCTCCGCCGAGCGGCTGGCGGCGTCGACCGCCTCCGCCTGCTTGCCCGCCGCCAGCCGGGCCTTGATCGTGGTCACAATTCCGTCTTCCGCCTCGCGGCCCGCCCGCAACACGGTTTCCTGGTAGGCGTTGGCAAGCGACTGAAACTGCGCATCCTGTTTGCGGATGTTGTTGAGCAGCCGGCCGTAGTTGAGGATCTTCCAGTCGACGACCGGTGCCACGAAGCCATACATCGAGTCCGACTCAAACAACTGCCCGAGTTCATTGGCATACACACCGAGATAGCCGTTGATCGAAAACGAGGGGTAGAGTTCCGCCTCCGCGACCCCGATCTGGGCGCACTGGGCGGCCACCATCCGCTCCGCCTGCCGCACGTCGGGCCGCCGCCGCAGGAGATCGGCGGGAATGCCGATGGCGAGCGACGGGGGCACCGCGGGGATCTCACCGCCGCCGAGCCGCAGCGTGAGATCTTCCGGCGGGATGCCGAGGAGCAGACAGAGGGCATTGGTCGCCAGCCGCGCCTGCCGCTCGAAGGCGGGAATCAGTGCCTCGGTCTTGGCCAGGTTCAGCCGCGCCTGCGACACGTCGAGTTCGCTCGTGATGCCTCCCTCGAAGCGATCGATGGCGACCTGAAGCGACTCCCGCTGGATGCCGGCCAGACGGTGGAGGTCTGCCACCTGCTTCTGGGCGACCCGATACTCGACGTAGCGATCGGCCACGTCGGCGATCAGGGTCACGAGCACGCCGTCATACTCCTCGACGCTCGCCTGGTATTTGGCGCCCGCCGACTCGATGTTGCGACGGAGCTTGCCCCACAGGTCGAGCTCCCATGACAGGTTGAAGCCCGTGGCCCAGATGCTGAACGGTGGAACCGACAGATTCTCGAAGGCGTTGACGTTGTTGCTCAACTGCCAGCGGGCATATTCCGCAATGGCGTTTTGCGACTGCGGAAAGAATCCACCCACGGTAATGTTGTAGGCGGCCCGGGAGGCGAGCACGCGGAAGCCCGCCTCGCGGAGGGAAAGGTTTTGTTCATAGGCCTGGAGAATCAGCTGATCGAGCACGGGATCGTTGAACTGCCGCCACCACTGTGTCTCAGTGTCGCATTCCGACCGCACTTGCGGGTCATCGGCATCGATCCACTCCGACTCCACGGGCCCGACCGGTCGCAGGTAGGTGGGCCCCACCTTCATATGGTTGCGCCAATACTGCCCCCACGGCGTGCAGCCCGATGCCCCCAACGCGCACGCCGCCACCATCAGGCACACAGCCCGGTGTCGAAGCCGATGCGTCAGCGGGTGTTGTTTCATCAGGGCGGATCCCGTCTCCGGCCGCCATCCGATCGATTCGCTCGACATCACGCCGGTGCGCAGCCCGGCCTGTGGAGATGGTCTCACCGCTGGAATCGTGTGATTTGCGGGCTCTTCGTGAGGGTTTCTGACGCCTCACGGCAACGGATGAAAGGCTGGGGGAAACGGGTAGCGCGGCGAACCCCGAGCCAGATGGTTTGCTGCTCATCCACCGGCCGCCGCTGCAGACCGCGGGCTTTTGGAGCCGTGGTGAATTTGCGTGGTCTGCCGCTGAGCACGATCAGTCATGCCGCCCGGCAAACGTCCAACCTTCTTCACTCTTCGACACGACGTGGCAGCGTGTCGCGACTCTCCAAATGACTTTGGGGATCGGGGTCGGATCATAGCGATAGAGATCGGGAAAGCTTTCCCGCAAGGCCCGCGTCGCCTTGACGGCGTTGTAGTGTGGAATGCGAGCATCCATGTGATGCGCGACGTGCGTGCTGCCGATGTTGTGATGCAGAAAATTCAGCACGCGACCGTACGGGCGATCCACCGTCATGAACGCCCCCTTGACCCACGTCCAATCCTCATCGTCAAAGTGAGGAATGTCGACGTCCGTGTGCTGCAGCCACGTGTACAAGACAAGCCAGAAGTTCACGACCAAATACGGGCCGACGTAGAGTGCGAGCACCGAGGAAAACCCGGCGCTCGAGGTCCACCAGCCGAGCAGGCCGAGCATCGCAACAACGCCGATATCCGACAGCCAGACCTTGCGACGCCACTCGCCTGGAAAGAGCGCCGCAGAGAACGGCCATGCTGGCCAGAAGTGATTGGTCGTACCCCGAGCCGGGCCGCCCGAAGTACCGGTCAACAAGTAGGCTGGCCATCCGACCAGGAAGTGAGAAACGATCATCACAATGGCAAACGCCTCATCGCCGATCGTTTCCTGCCACCACCGGTTTGTTTTCCCGCCGGGCGATGTGTCGCGGGCCGGCACATGCGTCTCACCGAGGTCGAGGTGATTGGTGCGGGCATGATGCACCGCATGGCTGCGTTGCCAGGAAAAATACGGCACGAGCAAAGCACTGTGCAAGCAGTATCCGATCAAATCCTGAAGCCGGTTGTGTTTCGTAAACGCTCGATGACCACACTCGTGCGCGATGACCCAGCAGCCCGTGGCCGCGGTTCCGGCCACGACCGCGTAGGCGATCCATGCAGGCATCCATGACCAGGTGAGCGGGATGCATGCGTAGGCGAGAGCTCCGCTGCCGATGGTCATTGCCAACGACAAAAACAGATAGAACGACGACGTGAGCAGGCTCCGCTCGAAGCACTCCTCCGGAATGGCTGCGAGCACTTCCCGCTTCGTCGGATATCGTTTTTCCACGTTCGCACAGGAGGCCGCGGCACGACCGCAAGCTTCTGACGACGGGAGATCCTCCAGATCACAGATACTCGGCACGACGGTCCTCTGTCGCAGGGCAAAAAACGTCCCAGGAAAATACGGTATTCAACCGCATTTCCGCAACCATCACCGCCGGAGCCGCTTGATTGAACGTCGTTGCCCACGGGTGGCCGAACTGTCGCCCGTCCGGCAGCGTAGAAAGGATTCCGTCGCGAAGGAGCACCGATGCCGTCGATCCATCTTCAGACCGAAATCCCCGGACCGCGGTCACGGGAAATTTCCGCAGCTCGGCAGCGGCATGTGGCCCCCGGTCCCTTCCACACCACGCCGATCGTCGCAGCCCATGCCGAAGGCGCCGTGATCACCGACGTCGATGGAAACCGCTTTCTCGATTTTGCCAGCGGCATCGGGGTGACCAACCTCGGCCACCGTGATCCGACCGTGATGCAGGCGATCGCCCGGCAGGCCGAGCAGTTTGTGCACACGAGTATCAACGTCGTCGCCTACGAGGGCTATGTCCGCCTTGCGGAACGTCTCAATGCCCTGCTCCCCGAGGCCGGCCCCTGCAAGACGTTTCTTGCCAACTCGGGAGCCGAGGCGGTGGAGAATGCGGTGAAGTTTGCCCGGGCGGCCACCGGGCGGCAGGCGGTGATCGCCTTCGAGCATGGCTATCATGGCCGCACCTACATGGCGATGGCGCTCACGGCCAAGGCGCATCCTTATAAGAGTGGCTTCGCACCCTTTCCGGCGGAGGTCTACCGCGCGGCCTATCCCGACTTCTATCGCTGGCCGGGCGTGGCTGGTGATCCGGGCCCCTGCCCCGC
>CAYZFV010000291.1:0-3311 GCA_964477765.1 uncultured Candidatus Kuenenia sp. | reverse complement strand
GTCGAGATCTCGGCTCCGGGAGAGGATGCCGTGGTCTATGTCGTCGGCAGGAAGGGGCAGCGAGCCGAGTAGGTTTTGGTGGAGTCTCACGGCCGGGTTTTTCGGCTGGTTCACAGGCGCCTCTGGGCGGGGTATGCTCCCCCCAATCCACACAGGAAGAGATGTGTTCTGACTCAACCGAAGCGTGGAGTGGTCAAGGGTGAGGCTGTCTCGGCGTGTGAACTCACACTCGACGTTTTTTTCTTCACAGACGGAAGGCCAGGCAATGTGTCTCCATCGTTCTCCCGGGCGTTGGGTTCTTCGCTTCATGGTGGTGGCATGCGGGTTACAGTTCGCAGCCTGTCGTGCTGATCCGGCTGTGGCCAGCGTGGAAAGCCTGAGCGAAGTGTCGGCGATCCGTTCGGAGCTGCTGCCGTTTCAGGTGGATCGTGACTCTTCCGCTCCCATCCATCGGATCCTGATTCCTCCGGCAGCGTTGGCCAAACTCGCGGGTGTTGTCGGGGAAGTCGATGGCGTGGTGGTCGTGGGGCGCTCCCGCAGCATCGTGGCCGCTCTCGCGCTATCCGCGTCAGTGGCGTTCGGGTTCGTTGCGTGTCGTCGTGGCCGGGCGGGGAGACGCGCGGCAGGCGTGGCGGGAGTTCTGGCCATCGCCTGCGTCAGCGGCCTGCTCGCCAATGGCCCGGCGTCGGCCGATGTTCCTCCACCCACCGAGTTCCCACGCGTTCCTTCATTCGACCCGAAGCCTCGCCAACCGGAGGGTCGAAAGGGCGGTGATGAGCGAGTCGTTCTTGAAGCCAAGGACTCGGACGACGAAGCAGTCGTGCTCGTCGTTGGACAAACCGGTAATGCGGAAGTTTTGCAGCGGCGCGAATTACTCTCCCATGTTCAGCCACGGCTTGCGGCGGCCACAGACAGGTACTACCCGATCAGCACGGATGCCACGGTTCAGAAGCTGGCAGAAGTGTTGGAGCAGCCAGTGCCTGCCGATGCCCCGCGACTCGGCGGTGAAGCGACTGTTGATGACCTTCGAGATTGGATGGAAGGCACGTTTCGCCTTCCGGTTCGCGTCGAACAGCGTGAACTCGAGGACTTTGGGCTCGACGTCGATTCCGTGCTCGTCAATGAGCGCGGCAATACCGAGACGCTTGCGGAAATGCTGAGCCAGGTTCTCGATCCGCTCGGTCTCACGCTTTCCGCGCGAGCCGACGGGATCGTGATCACGACCCGGGAGAAGGCCGAAGAGAGTCTGTCGGTGTTCATCTACCCCCCGCCGCTATCCGAGTCAAAGACGATCCCGGATCCTCAGCCTCTGATCGACTTGATCCAGTCCACCATCGCTGCCGACAGCTGGGATGTCGTTGGTGGCGCGGCGGCGATCAGGCCGATCGGCAACACCGGTCATCTCGCGATCAGTCAGACCCTGGCGATTCATCGGGAGATTACGGATTTGCTCCGCGGCATCGATGTCTTCGGTAGCCAGGAAGCCGCGGCTGATCAAGTGCGGGGAAGTGGTGTGCCGTTGTTGGTCTATTCCCTCGGGGACGCAGAGATTGCCGTGGACGTGGCCGAGCGGCTGGTCGAATTGTGCAACGCCGCGCTCGGCTCACGAGGTGACCCTGCAGCCAAGGTATCGATGATCGGGGGTCGGCTCGTGGTGCAGTCGGCGAGTCGGCCCTTCCAGGCGTATGCAGCCGAGCTGATTCGCTCACTCGATGGCACTGCGTTGGAGCCGGAGGCGGAGCCGGGCGGTGGCAAAAACGGCATGTCGGTATTTTGTTGGGTTGCCCGCGAAGTCTATGGCCCTGACAACCCGAAGTGGCTGCGGGTGCGACGTTGGATGCTCGAGGAGGCCCCCGCGTGGCTACGGACGAGCTACCTGGCTCACGGTGAGGCTTTTGCCGGCTGGCTGAAGGAGCGCCCGATGGCCAAGGCGGTCGTGCGTGCCGCGTTCGATCTGGCGGTGTTGCGTGCAGCGAACGCCATGGCCATGCCGCAGGAAGCGGGGCGGGCCCCTCACGAGTAGCGTCAGGGCAACGGGGAATGTCGCTCAGCAGCCACTCGACGATGCCGCCCCTGGTTCGGGGAGTCGCGGACCCAGCGGTCGTGTTCACTGGCATCGTCCTCGGGCTCATCGCCGCGGCGGCGGTGCTCGCCGGCTGGTTCCCGATCGGCTTCTCGGTCGCGATCGTGTTTCTCTTCGCCGGGCCGCATAACTGGCTGGAGGCCCGCTACTTCATGACGCGGATGCCGGCCCGCTGGGGGCGGCTCGCAGGCTTTTTCTCCTCGGGGATCGCCGGCGTCGTCGGGCTGACCGCCGGCATGATCGCGTTGCCCCCCACAGCCGCGGCCCTCGGAGATGACCCTGAAACCTGGCGGGTGTTGCTCGCCGGTTGGAACTCCGCGCTCGTCCTCTGGGTCGCGGCACTGGCCGCGGTTCGACGCGGCCAGAACCCGCGGCGGCATTGGCCCTGGCTGTGGCCCGCGGCCTTCGGCCTGGTCGCGCTGGCCTGGCTCTGGCCGGTGGGCTGGGGCATCGGCCTGGTCTATCTGCATCCGCTGGTGGCGCTCGCATTTCTCGATGCCGAAATCGGCCGGCGGCGGCCGCACCTTCGACCGGCGTATCGACGCTGCCTCATGGCCGTGCCGGTGGCGATCGGGGTGCTGGCCTTGAAGCTCGGTTCCGCGCCGGATCTCGCCGGCGCCGACGTGCTCACGGCGCAGATCACACGGCATGCAGGGGCTGGCGTCGTGCCCCATGTGTCGACCCATTTCCTCGTCGCCGCCCACACGTTTCTCGAGATGCTGCACTATGGCGTCTGGTGCGTGGCGCTGCCCATGGTGGCCCTCGGGGCGACGCCCTGGCGTCTCGAGGGCGTGCCGCTCGCTCGGCGATCCGCTGACTGGCGTCGTGGCCTCGTGGCGGTCCTTGTCGTGGGCGGGTTTGTCGTGATCGCCCTCTGGGCCGGATTCCTCGTCAACTATCCGCTCACCCGCAGCGTCTACTTCACGATCGCGCTGGTGCACGTGCTTGCGGAAGTGCCGTTTCTGCTGCGGGAGGCCTGATCGCGTGCCGCCGGATTCCGCCGCCCTCTGGAGTTTTCTGCCGTGGGGCTACCTGGTGACGGTGGCGGTGGAGGTGCCGGTACTGCTCCTGGGGCTGTCGCCGCACTATTCCATGCGGGAGCGAATCCTGGCCGGGCTCGCACTCACCGCGTTTACCTACCCGATCGTGGTCTGCGTCCTGCCGCCGCTGGTGTGGGAGCCATGGGGGCGAACGTGGTATCTGCTCGTCGCCGAGACGTTCGCCCCCG
>CAYZFV010000290.1:0-3625 GCA_964477765.1 uncultured Candidatus Kuenenia sp. | reverse complement strand
CCCTCCGTTCGCTCGATGCCAGCTCGCTCTCGGCATCCATGCCTTCGCTCGCTGCCAACGCCGGCTCCATGGCACGGGCAACCCCTCGCTGAACGCCTTCGTGGTGGACGGCCCCCGTACGGTAGAATGTTCGAAAATCACTTCTGTGCCTTATTGATTCGAGTGACTCTTCATGTTTCCTGACACAAACCCGCTGATTGACAATGCGTTCTCGCGGTGGGCGGCGGAGGGGCGTTTGACGCGGGGGGATGCCCGGCTTGTGGTCGAGGCGGTGCTCGATGAGACACTGCCGATCGAGCGGTTTGCCGAGTGGCTTACAGCGACGGCCGACCGGGCCCCGACGGCGGCGGAGATTGCCGGGGTGGCCGATGCGCTGCGCGGCCGGATGCTGCCGATTCATGCGACGCAGCGGGTGATCGGCGATACCTGTGGCACCGGGGGCGACGGCTCGGGCACATTTAATATCAGCACCGCCGCGGCGCTGGTTGTCGCAGCCGCCGGGGTGCCGGTCGCCAAGCATGGCAATCGGGCCGTGTCGAGCCGCACCGGCAGCGCCGATGTGCTCGAACATCTCGGGGTCGAGGTAGCTCCGCCTCCGTCCGTGGCCGAGCGGTGCCTCACCGACGTCGGCATCGCCTTCCTGTTTGCGCCGGCGCATCATCCGGCGCTGGCCAGGCTGCGGGATCTCCGACGGTCGATCGGCCGCCCAACTGTCTTCAATCTCGTGGGGCCGCTCTGCAATCCGGCCGGAGCCAATGTGCAGGTGATCGGCGTCGGTCGTGACGATGCGCGGCGGCCCGTGGCCGAGGCGGCCCACCTGCTCGGCATGGAGCGGGCGATCGTCGTCCGCTGCGCGGACGGTGTCGATGAGGTGGGGCTCTTCGCGCCGACCTTCGTCCTCGATGTGTCGCCCGCCGGAATCCGCGAGGCCAACTGGACGACCGAGGATTTTGGCCTCACGACGAGATCCCCGGCCGACCGTGCGGCCCTGCTCGCGGCCGATGCGACGGCCAGCGCCGCCTGCATCCGCTCGGTGCTCGACAGCGAACCGGGCCCGCGTCGCGAGATCGTCGTGCTCAATGCGGCGGCGCTGCTCTGGGCCGCCGGGCGGGCCGGCGATCTCGTCGAAGCGACGCAGCTGGCCATGGCCGCCATCGACTCGGGGCAGGCCCGGAGCGTGCTCGAACGATTGCAGGTGGCATCCCACGCGAGTGAGGCCTGAGCCAACTCCTAAGGTCGCCGCCATGCTCCCGCAACTCACCGTCATCGAATCGCCGAGCCCACCACCAGCCAAACCGGGCCGCGAGCCGCTCAAACCCTGCTGCGCCCGCGAAGAGCCGAGCACGAAGCCCGAGCAAAGGCGGCTCCTCGTGTGCGCGATCCTGGCCGTGCTCCTCATGGCAGTGGCCATGGCAGGCATGGTGGGACATATGCTTGGCTTCCATGTGCCCGCCTGGCTCTCCGGCACGCCGGGCAACTGGCTGCAGCTGCTCTTGGCCACGCCAATCGTTTTTTGGGGCGGCTGGCCGATCCTTACCGGCGGATGGCAAGGTTTTCGCCGCGGTCGGCCCGGGATGTTTTCGCTGATCGCGCTGGGCGTGCTCGTGTCCTGGGCGGCCAGCACGATCGCCACGCTGGCGCCCGGGATTTTTCCAGCGGCATTTCGTCGGGAGGATGGGAGCGTCGAAGTTTTCTTTGAGTCGGCCGGCATGATCGTGGTGCTCGTGCTGGTCGGCCAGCTGCTGGAAAGTCGGGCTCGCCGGAGCACGACAGCCTCGATCCGCGCGCTCATGGATTTGTCACCCCCCACGGCCGACCGGCTTGCCGCCGATGGCCGGGTGGAAACGGTGCCGCTCGAGCAGGTTCGTACCGGCGACCGGCTCCGCGTGCGGCCCGGCGGCCGGATTCCTACCGATAGCACGATCCTCGAGGGCACCACGACGTGTGACGAGTCGCTGCTCACCGGTGAACCGCTGCCAGTCGACCGCACCGTGGCCGATCGGGTGCTGGGCGGCGCGATCAACGGCTCGGGGGCGATCGTCGTGCGGGCCGAGGTGGCGGCTGACGAGTCACTCGTGGCTCGGATCACGCGGCTGGTGCGGGAGGCCCATGAGCATCGGGCGCCGATCGAGCAGCTGGCCGATCGGGTGGCGGCGGTCTTCGTCCCCGCGGTGCTGGCGGTGGCGGCGGTCACCTTTCTCGGCTGGTCGGTCTTCGGCCCGCCGCCGCGGATGGCTCTCGGCCTGCTCTCGGCGGTGAGCGTGCTGGTGATCGCCTGCCCGTGTGCGCTCGGGCTGGCCACCCCGCTGGCGATGACGGTGGCGATCGGCCGCGGCGCACGCCAGGGAATTCTCGTGCGGTCGGCCGAGGCGATGGAAAAACTGGCCCGCGCCACCACGATCGTTTTCGACAAGACAGGCACACTCACCCAGGGCCGGCCGCAGCTCGTCGGGGCGTTGATCCTCCACGACGATGGATCCCGTTCCCGTCTCGAAGGCGATGCACCTGAAGCGTGGCAGGCCACGCCTGCCCGCCGCCTGCTTGGCATCGTGGCCAGTCTCGAGGCGGCCAGCGAGCACGCGCTCGCCCGGGCGTTTACCGATGCTGCCGCCACTCTCCAGATCCCGATCGTGGAGGCGTCGCAGGCGGAAGCGGTGGTGGGCCGTGGCATCCGTGGCCGCGTCGGTGAGCACGCGGTGCTTGTCGGCAGCAAGGCGTTGCTGGCGGCCGAGGGCATCGACATGGCAGGCTTGGATGCCGATCTCAAGCCGGCGGCACCGGAGGCCACGCTGATCTTCGTCGCGGTCGACGGCCAACCGGCCGGCATGTTTGCGATCGCCGACCCGCCGCGACCCGAAACCGCGGCAGTGATCGCCTCGCTCCACCGCGACGGCCGACGGCTGGTGATGCTCTCTGGCGACACCGACGCCACGTCGCAGGCCGTCGCGGCACGGCTCGGCATCACGGAAGCCCATGGCGGCCTCGCGCCCGAAGGCAAGGCTCGTTGGGTTGCGACATGCCGCGCCGGCGACGCAGCCGAAAACACGATCGCGTTTGTCGGCGACGGCATCAACGACGCCCCGGCCCTTGCCGCCGCGGACGTTGGCATCGCGATGGGATCGGGGGCCGATGTGGCCCTCGAGACGGCCGACATCACGCTCCTCTCGGGCGGGCTGGCCGCCGTGCCCCGGGCGATCGCGCTGGCGCAGGCCACGATGACGACAGTCCGCCAAAACCTGGTGCTCGCCTTCCTCTACAACGTGCTGGCGATTCCGGTCGCGGCCGGAGCCCTCTATCCCCTGCTCGGCCACGTCACGAGCCCGATGCTCGCCGCCGCGGCGATGACCTTCAGCTCACTCTCCGTGATCGCCAACTCCCTCCGACTGCGGAATTCCTCAATCTCCACGCCCGGAAGCTGGCACGGCATCAAATACAGTCGAGTAGGTGTTGCGACCACGAATCGGCTCGCAATATCTGGACGCGCTGCACACGGGATGATTCAATCGCGGCATGACGGAGAAACAATTTTTGGTCCATCCGGAATCTTCATGGGTAGAGCTGTAAACCGCCGCAGTAGAAGTAGATCACGTTCTTGAAGTTCCCGACGTTCCGATAGCCGCCGGCT
>CAYZFV010000289.1:0-3825 GCA_964477765.1 uncultured Candidatus Kuenenia sp. | reverse complement strand
CGCCGCGGCCAGCTCGGCCGTGATCTCGCCGTCGACCGCCTCCAGCAGCCGGCCGAGGGCCAGCGCGCTCGGCGGTCGCTCCGCCGGATTCTTGGCGAGCATCTTCTGGATCAGCCGGTCGATCGGTTCCGGCAGGTCGGGCAGGAGCGTCGTGAGCCGCGGAGGCGGCGTCGTCTGCTGCATCCGCATCACTTCCGTGTAATGCCCGGCGCGGAACGGTGGCTTCCCGGTGAGCATGGCAAACATCACGAGGCCCAGGGCGTAGATATCGGCACGGGCGTCAACCGGCTTGCCTGCCGCCTGCTCGGGGGCCATGTATTCGGCCGTGCCGACCACGTTGCCCGCCGCGGTGTGGCCCGAGGCACCGAAGAACTTCGCGATGCCGAAGTCGGCCAGCTTCACGTCGGCAAGGGTGCCCTTCTCCGGCACAAGCAGGTTGGCCGGCTTGAGGTCGCGATGGATCGCCCCGCTGTCGTGGGCGACCTTCAGGGCACGGGTGACCGCCGCCGCCACGGTGACGGTCTCCCGCCACGTGAAATGGCGACCGCCCCGCAGGAGCTTGTCGAGGGCTTGGCCGCGGACGAGCTCCATCGCGAAATAGGGCTGGCCGTCGTCTTCGCCATAGGCCAGGAGCTGCACAATCCCGGGATGCTGCAGGCTCTTGAGTGTGGCGATCTCTGTCTCAAACCGGCTCCGCACGCCCGCGTCGTCGGCCAGATGGGCGGCCAGCACCTTGATCGCGACAGCCCTGCCGCTCCGCGGCTCCACGGCCTCGTAGACGGCGCCCATGCCACCGTGGCCGAGTCGGGAAACGATTGCGTAGGGGCCCACCTGCTGCGGATGCATGTTGGCAGTGTATCCTGCCGGCATGGCAACGACCCAGCACACGATCCTTCTTCCGCGAAACACGAATCAGGCCCGCGGGCTGGCCCGCTACTGCCGCGACTTTCTCACCGCCCCGCGGCCGATTGGAGCGGCTACGCTCGCCCGGCTGGAGGCCTTTCACCTCGACAGCGTGGGCTGTGGCGTGTCGGCGATCGCGGCGGGAGCGAACGCACCGACGGTGCTCCGGCGGGAGGCCCTCGCCACGCCTCCCGCCACCGGCTCGCGCGGAGGCATCTGCTTTGGTTCGCCGCAGCCCTGTGCCACGGAGAAGGCGGTGGCCGCAAATGCCTCGGCCGTGCGGGAGTGGGATTCCAACGGCACCAATTTTGGATATGACCCCGCCAAGGGCCGCACCGCCGGGGAGTTTGGCCACAACGACTACTATCCCGTGGCGGTAGCCGCCGCCCGTGAAGTGGGCCTCGAAGGCGACGCCACGTTGCGGGTGATGCTCCTCATCGACGAGATCCGCGGGCGGCTGGCCGAGGTCTTCGCCTTGCGGAAGTATGCGATCGATCACGTGCATCACGGCACCGTGGCCTGTGCGGCCGCGTTTGCGGCGGCGCTCGGCGGTAGCGAGGAGGAAATCGAGTCGGCGATCGGCATGGCGGTGGCCCACTATGTGCCGTACCGGGCGATCCGGGCCGGCCACCAGCTTTCCGACTCGAAGGGAGCCTCGGCGGCGCTCGCTGCCGAGGCGGCGGTGATGTGTGCCCGCCGCGCGCTGGCCGGCTTCATCGGGCCGCGGGATGGCTTCCGCAATCCGCTGGCGATCTACCGGCTCCATGAGCCCTGCCCCGACGGCGAGAGCCCATTTGATTTGGAACTGGGTGTCGAAGGCGATGCATTTGCCATCAACGCGATGCACTTCAAGCTTGGGCTGTATGAGCATCAGTCGGCCGGGGCGCTCGAGTCGCTGGTCGATCTGTTTGTCGCCCGGCCGGCGCTTGCCGCCGACCTTGATGCCGTGCGTGGCATCCGCGTGGCGATCTACGAGCCGGCCTATTCGATCATCGCCGACCCGGCGAAGCGGTCGCCGACGACACGGCAGTCGGCCGACCACTCGCTCCCCTACATTCTGGCGAAGACGTTGTTGAAGGCCCGGGCCGCGCAGGCCGCCGGGGAGCCTCTCGGCTGGGAGTCGCTCATGCTCCTGCCCGACGACTACTCCGGCACCGCCATTGCCGACCCGGAGATTCGTTGGCTGATCGACCGCATCGAGATCGTGCACGGCGGCCACGACTACGATGCCAGGTATCCGGAGGGAATCCCGACGAGCGTGGCGGTCGAGCATGCGACGCTGGGTGGCCTCGGTGGCGGGCTCGCGATGTTTCCCCTCGGCCACGCCCGCTCTGATGCCAACCGCACGGCCGCTGTTGTAAACCTCAAGTTTGATCGGCTCGTGGCAGGCGTGGTCGATGATCCGGCTACGCTGCGGGAGCGGGTGCGGGTGGGCGGGAAGTCGGCTGCGGCCATCGCCGACCTCTACGCGTTTCCGATCCGGGGCGTCTCGGCGTGATGGCCACAAGCGGTGTTATCGGCGTGAACGGCGTGATCCCGGTCGACAAGCCGGTGGGCGTATCGTCGCGAAGAGTAGTCGATGCGGTCGCGAAGGTTTTGGGCATGAAGACGGTCGGCCATGCCGGCACGCTCGATCCGCTTGCCAGTGGCGTCGTGGTCGTGTGCGTGGGGTACGCGACGAAGCTTGTTGACTTCATTCACGACCTCCCAAAGGCGTATGCGTCGACGTTTCTCCTCGGCCGCGCGAGCCCGTCGGACGACCTCGAGACCGAAGTGACGATCGAGGCCGATCCTGTGCAGCCGAGCCGCGATACCGTTGAAGAAGCTTTGTGCGCCTTTCGCGGCGAGATCCTGCAGCGGCCGTGCGACTACTCGGCGGTACACATCGACGGCAAGCGGGCCTACCGCCTGGCCCGCAAGGGTCGCGAGGTGGTGCTCGCACCGAAGCAGGTGCGAATCGACCGGCTTGCGATCACGGCCTACGACTGGCCGCGGTTGGGGCTCGATGTGGTTTGCTCATCGGGCACATTTATCCGCGCGATCGGCCGTGATCTGGCCGCGGCCCTCGGCACGACGGCGGTGATGGAGTCGCTCGTGCGAACAGCCGTCGGGCCGTTCCTCAAGCAATCGGCACTTCCGCTGGACGCCATCACTCAGGAGACGGTCGCTGCCGCGCTCCGGCCGCCGGCCGCCGCGGTCCGCCACCTCCCCTCGATCACGCTCGCCGACGATCTTCTTGAGCGGGTGATCCGCGGCGGGCTGATCGACATCGGCATGACCGATCGCCGCATCGCCGCGTTTGACCCGACAGGGGGCCTCGTCGGGATTCTCACCTGGCATGAGTCGGGTCACTACCGTCTTCGTCCCAACTTCCTTGGCGGCGCGGCTCCCCGGAGTTCGCCGATGGAGAAGTGAAAAAACAAAAGGCCTACGGCTGGATTTTTCGCGTTGCCGAGAACAAGGAGCCGGTGGGGCCTGGCGGGAGGCTGTCTCGCCACGCCGTGAGTTTCGTCAGGAGGGATGCCAGCCGCTCCTGTTCGCGGCCGGCCAGGTTCTGCTTCTCCAAGGGATCGATCGCGAGGTCATACAGTTCCGCGTAGCTGAGATCCTGATTGGCGATCAGCTTCCAGCCCCGATGAACGATCGCGTAGGAGCCCCAGTGATCGGGGCGATCTTTCGGGGCCGGCCATGGGGCCTCTGCCTTCCAGAAAAGCGGCTTATCTCGGCCGGGTTGCGGAGTTCCCGTCAGCGCGTCGACCTGGCTGACCCCATCGGGCACGTATCCCTCGGGCAATTTCGCGCCCGCCAACTCGCAAAAGGTCGGCAGCAGATCGACCGCAGAGACGAGCGTCTGGTCATCGATGCGATCGGCCGGAATTTTTCCGGGCCAGCGGGCGATGAACGGCACCCCGATCCCGCCCT
>CAYZFV010000288.1:0-2502 GCA_964477765.1 uncultured Candidatus Kuenenia sp. | reverse complement strand
GACGCTCGACGGCAAGCCGCATCCGGGTCTGAGCCGGTCGCAGGGCCACATCGGCTTCGCCGGCCACCACGACGAAGTCCACTTCCGGAATATCTTCATTCGTCCGGAAAAGTGAAGAAAAAACGCCACTGACATAGTAAAGCTTGTAACTTTTCTGAAGTAGGATGGGGTCGGGAATTTCTTCCACCAAGAACTTTTTCAGGGAAGTACCGTGTCACACCTGCGTCTCACCATTCACGACGATCGGTCGGCCCTCGGCCGCGCGGCCGCCGATATCGCCACCCGCGGCTTGCTCGATGCCTGCGGCCGCAGCGGCTCGGCCACGCTCGTGGTTGCCACCGGCTCGTCGCAGTTCGAGGTTCTCGCCGAGCTCGCAGCCGTGGTCGCAGTCCCCTGGGAGCGGGTCACCATCTTCCACCTCGACGAATATGTCGGTCTCGAGCCGATACACCCGGCAAGCTTCCGCCGGTTTCTCCGGCAGCGTTTCATCGAGCGGCTGCCGACCCCGCCGGCTGCCTTCCACGAACTCGACGGCCTCGCCGCCGACCCCTTCGCCGCGTGCGACCGCCTCGCTGCCCTCATGCCGCAAGGCTCCTTCGACGTCGCCATGATCGGCATCGGGGAGAATGGCCACCTCGCCTTCAACGACCCACCCGCCGACTTCGACACCACCGTGCCATACCATGTCGTGGCGCTTGACGAGCGCTGCCGGCAGCAGCAGGTCGGGGAGGGCTGGTTTCCGTCGCTGGGGGCGGTGCCGACCCACGCGATTTCGATGTCGGTGCGGCGGATCCTCGCCACGAGCACGCTTGTCTGCTCGGTGCCTGATCGCCGCAAGGCCGAGGCGGTGCAGGCCACCGTCGAAGGGCCGGTGACGCCGATGGTGCCGGCCTCGATCCTGCAGCAGCATCCCCATTGCTTCCTACAGGTCGATCGGGAAGCGGCGAGCCTTCTCCGCCCCTGCGACAGCCTGGCAAAATAGGCTGCGATGCACCCCCTCGATCTGCAACTCAACGGCTACAAGGGCGTCGATTTCAATGCCGACGACCTGACGGCGCTTGATCTGCGGCGGGCATGCGAGGCGGTGCGGCAGGACGGCGGCGGCCAGATGCTCGCCACCATCATCACCGACCGCCTCGACCGGATGACGGCGCGGATTGCACGCCTCGCCACGCTCCACGCTGCCGACCCGCTGATCGCCGACGTCATGACGGGCATCCACGTGGAGGGGCCGTTCATCAATTCCCAGCCGGGATTTGTCGGTTCCCATCCCGCCGCGCACGTGCTGCCGGCGAGCCCGCAGGTGGCGGCTGAGCTTGTTGACGCCGGCCGCGGGCTCTTGCGGCTCGTGACACTCGCGCCGGAACATGACGCCGGCTGCGCGACGATCCGCTGGCTGGCGGACCGGGGCATTCTTGTCTCGGCCGGCCACTGCGATCCCTCGGCCGACACCCTCGCGCAGGCGATTGACGCAGGCCTCGCCGCCTTCACGCACCTCGGCAACGGCTGCCCGCTCATGCTGCATCGCCACGACAACATCATCCAGCGGGTGCTGGCGGCCGACCGTCTCCGCTGGGTGATGCTCATCCCCGACGCCGTCCATTTGCCCTCATCGATGGTGCGCACGATCATCCGCGCGGTCGGAATCGAGCGGGTGATCGCCGTCACCGACGCCACCGCGGCCGGCGGCATGGGGGCCGGGCGGTTTTCGCTCGCCGGGCAAGACGTGGTTGTCGATGCGGACGGAGCCGCCTGGGCGGCCGACCGCTCTCATCTCGTCGGGTCGACCGCCTCCATGAGCCGAATCGGATCGGTGCTTCGATACGAGGTCGGCCTCTCCGACGACGACGTGGCGATGGTTACCAGCGTAAACCCAGCCCGAGCGATTCACGCTGGTGATACCTACCTCCAAAACAGGTAGGATCTCCGAGAAGTCTGTTGATTTTTCAGCTCGATCACCCGCGCAGGCCACCTGTGATTCTCGACACGCTCGACGCCATCGATCGGTACGCTCCACTCAACCCACGGTTCGCTGCGGCGTTTGCGTTTCTCAGACGGCTTGGATCAAGCCCCACGATCGGCCGACACGAGATCGATGGCGACTCGGCCTACGCCCTTGTGCAGCACTATGAAACGCGGTCGGCTGCCGGCGCGGCGCTCGAGGCCCACCGGCGATACGTCGACATTCAGTACGTCGCCCGCGGCCACGAGGCGATTCACTGGGCGGCGCTGGTTGGCCTTACAGTCACGATGCCGCATGACACCGCAAAAGACATAACGCTGTATGCGATGCCGCACGACGCGGTTCCCATACCGCTCCGGGCGGGACAGTGCGCGATCCTTTTTCCCGAAGACGCCCACGCCCCGTGCTGCATCTGGGGCGAACCCACCGAGGTCGTGAAGGTGGTGGTGAAAGTTGCAGTGGCGGGTTGATGCTGAGGCTGGGTCAGCCCGCGGGCTTGCGCCCCGCGGCTTTTTGGACTGCGGGGCCCAAAAACAACG
>CAYZFV010000287.1:0-3388 GCA_964477765.1 uncultured Candidatus Kuenenia sp. | reverse complement strand
GGCCGCCACGAATAACAGTGGCGGCGGCGGCTGGATTTCGTAGAAAAACCTTCGCAGCGGCCGAAAAATCGGCGGTCTCGACCCAAAACTCGGCAAGCTGCGTATAAAAAGGCGGTGTGTCCGGAGTTCGGTGAGGAGGCGTTGATGACGGCCATGTCGAGCCATCGCCGGCAGGCGATCCTGCGCGAAGCAGCCGGCTATATCGAGCTGGGCGAACTACTCGTGCAGCCTGATCTGCCCACGCCCCCGCATGGCGAGAAACTGCTGCTGCGGGGCCTGGCTGTGGTGCGTCAACTCCCTGAGCCCACCCGCTCCCGCCCTGATGCCCGCCTGCTCGAGGGCGAGGCGTTGCGGGCGCTCGGCCGGTTTGAGGAGGCGATCACGCCCCTCACCGCGGTGGCCGACGAGCATCCTGAGCGGATCGAGGCCTGGCTCGGCCTGGGCTGGTGCCTGAAGCGTATGGGGCAACTCAATGCCGCGATCGACATGCTGCGGAAGGGTCTGGCGGCCTCCCCGCAACAGCCGATCCTGTTCTACAATCTGGCGTGTTACCACTCGCTTGACGGCAACGTGCCGGCCGCCGTGGAGCACCTCACGCAGGCGATCGCGCTCGATGACCGGTTTCGTGACCTCACCCAACTCGAGCCCGATTTTGATCCGATCCGCAAGGATCCGCGATTCCTCGCAGCAACCCACGTCATTTGCTAGCGCTACGCTCAGGGTAGGCCGATGACGAGCCCGGCGTTGCAGGAGATCGTGGCCCTGCTCGGGTGCCCGGCGGCGGGCAATCCAGCGCAATATTTGTTCGAGCGGGCGATCGAGACGGCGGGCATCGACTGGCGGTTTGTCACGTTCGATGTGGAGCCTGACCGGATTTCGGAAGCGATCGCCGGGGTTGCCGCACTCGGATTTCGGGGGTGCCTGCTGGCCGGCCCGCTGCAGGCGGCGGCAGCCCCGCTCGTGGCCACGGCCACGCCGGCAGCCACCTTTTCCGGTGGTGTGAGTCTGGTCGATCGCCAGCCCGAAGGCCTCGTGGGCCACATGACCGAAGGCCGCGGTGTGATCGAGGCCTTGCGATCGCATATCGATCCGGCTGCGGCGCCGGTGCTAATCCTCGGCGGCGGCCCGGCAGCCCGGGCCACGGCCCTCGAATTGGCGCTGGCCCGCTGCCCGGAAATTCTCATCTGCGATCCGCTCACCGAACGGGCCTCCGCTGCCATGGCGGCGCTCAACGCACTGGATGGGGCGGCGGCCACCGTGCTGCCCTGGGAGGCGACGATCGAGATTCCCGCGGCGGTGGGCATCGTCGTGTCCACGCTTCCGGCAAAAGGGGCGGAGCCTCTGCCGGAGTTGGTCGGGCTGCGGGGCGACATGGTGGTGGCCGACCTGCCACTGGTGCCGCAGCCTTCGCCGCTGATCGCGTTGGCTGCCGCGGCAGGCGCCTGTCCGATCGGCGGCCTGGAGATTTACGCCGAGAAGATGGCGATCGATTTCCAGACGTGGACAGGTTCCATGCCCGACACCGACATGCTCCGTGAGGCGCTCGACGAGTTTCTCGACACCTAGCGATCGCTTCCGGCTCACGCGGCCTTGCGCAGTCGCTCGATCTTCTTGAGCAACGCCGCGGCGCTCGACCGCACGTCGCCCACGGGATCCTGCCGCAGGGCCTCGATCCGCTCGAGGATTATCGCGGGCGGCGGCGTGCTCGAGGCATCCACAAGCGCCGCCACACCCCGCAAGGCGTTGATCACCACCAGCGCCCGCTTGTACCGCTGCGACTGGGCCGCCGGATCATCGCGGCCCGGAGCCGGAGCGATATCTTCGAGCGCGAGCATCTCGGCGAGCGTGTCGAGGGCCTCATCTCGTCCCTGCCGCGCGAGGCCCAGGGCGGCGTTGTAGCGCACGTCGTCGTTGTCGTCGGCGGCCAGTTGCACGAGCCGGTCCACGGCGTCGTCGCCACCGACAACGCCCAGCGTGAAGGCGGCGGCTCCCCGCAACGGCGCATCGTCGCTGCGGGAGGCGGCGACCACGGCAGGCACGACGCCAGGAGATGCTTCGGCCGCGCGGTCTGCTGCCACGAGGTTCGTGGTGAGCACGGCGAGTGCTTCCACGGCAGCCCGCGCCGTCTGCGGATCGGCGACGCGGTCGGCCTGTTCGATGAGCGGGTCGGCGGCGGCGGGGATCGCGAACTCCCCGAGGGCGCGGCAGAGGTAGAGCCGCAGCGTCTCCGACTGTTCGCCTGACCGGCCGCTGGTCACCTCGTCGGAGAGGATGCGACCGAGTTCGCCGGCGAGGGCTTCGTCGGTCTTCAGGGCGGCGCCGCCGGGGCCGCGAAGATCGTTGGCGAGATTGAGCGCCGCCTGCCAGCGGCCTTCGTTGCTGCGGCGAAGCGTCCGCACGTAGGCCTGCGGGTCGTTGCCGAGGTGGGCCAGCCAATGGAAGGCCAGCCACACACACACGATGATCGCCACGATGATCGCCGGCACGAGAAAGAGCTGCACCAGAAAGCCGGCGCTCGGCGGCTCGACAGGGGGCAGCGAATCGTTGGGCGCGACCGGGCGTGGCGTGGGATGCGACATAATAAGGAGTGTAGGATGGCGGGGGTTTCCGTCAACGATCGCACCCTGGCTGCAGCGTTTCCCACCACATGACGCCCCCCCCTGCCTCAGTCTGGCTTGATGTCGATCTTCCCAGCCCCGCGGCGCAGCTGGCGCTCGACGAGGCGCTGCTCGAGGAAGCCCATGCGGGGGCGTTTTCGGGCATGGTCGTGCGGGCGTGGATGGCCACCGAGCCGGTTGTCGTGCTCGGGTCGTCGAGCCGGGTCGATGACGAGGTGGATCGACGGGCTTGTGCGGAGCATGGCGTGGCGATCCTGCGACGGCCCAGCGGCGGGGCCACGGTGGTGCTCGGGCCGGGCTGCCTGATGTGGTCGGTGATCACGCCCCACCCGGAGGCCGCCCCGCCGATCGAGCAGATCCATGCGGCGATGCTCGACCCTTTGGCAGCCGTGCTCTCCCGGCAGTCGGGGATGCCGGTGGTCCGCCGCGGCCTGAGCGACCTGGCAATCCGCAGCGACGGCGGGGAACGCAAGGTTTCGGGAAACGCCCTGCGGGTGAAGCGGCATGGCGTGCTCTACCATGGAACGCTCTTGGATAGCCTCGATCTCAACCTCGTCTCCACCGTGTTGCGACATCCGCCACGGGAGCCTGAGTATCGGGGGCGGCGGCCGCATAGGGCGTTTCTGGCCAATCTGGGGCTCGGCCGCGGGCCGTTGGCGGCGGCTGTACGGGCGGCCTTCGAGGCGGAGGAGCGGCGGGGGGCCTGGCCTGAGGCGGCGGTCGCCCGGCTGGTGCGGGACCGCCATGCCGACCCGGCCTGGATCTACAGG
>CAYZFV010000286.1:0-5930 GCA_964477765.1 uncultured Candidatus Kuenenia sp. | reverse complement strand
GTATTGCTACGGTTCTCGCTCGACTTGCATGCCTAATCCACGCCGCCAACGTTCACTCTGAGCCAGAATCAAACCCTTCAATTGATTGGATCGTCAGGCCGGAAAGGTTTCCCCTCCCGACGGTGATTCGTCCGGAATCTCAGAAGAGATTCGATCTGTCTACTTATTTTTGGTTCCCGTCAGACTACCTCACCATGCCGCCCGAAGACGGATGAATGCGGCCACCTGACGGTGCCGGTCACGATCGCGTGCCGGCCGAAACCGAAAGAGATCGAACTGCCGAATTGTCAAAGATCATGCCGCTCAGAATGCCTTTCGGCACTGCTCAGCGGAGCCTTGAAATGTAGCAGTCCGGTGCGGCGAGTCAACAGGCCGGGCAAGGAAATTTCCTGCCCGCTTTCCATCCGGCCTTCGTCCGGCCCTCATCCGGCGTAGAAGGGCCTATTTTTCAGCTCCCAGCGTCAAAGGAATGTCGAGTCGATGCCCCTCGCGCTTGACCGAAATCAGCACGCGGTCACCTGGATTTTTTGACTCGATCAGCGACAGAAAATCGTCTGCCGTCTTCACCGATTCGCCCCCGACCGCGGTGATTAGGTCGGCCCCGCTACGATCAACCCGCTCAAACTCCGCCACAAAAGGCCCCTGCCGCCGCCGTTCGCGCACGATCCGAAACCCCCTCAGGCCGGCTCGTTCTGCCGGACCGTCGGGCACCAGCGCCGCCACGAGAAGGCCGCCATCCGTCTGGTAGACGCGAGAAATGCCGACCTCCGGACGAATCACCCGGCCGCGCTGAATGAGCTGCGGCACGAGCCGAGCCAGCGTTCCCACCGGGATCGCAAACCCGACCCCCGAACTCTGTCCGGTCCGGCTGGCGATCGCGGTGTTCATGCCGATCAGCAGCCCCTGATTGTCGAGCAGGGGCCCACCCGAGTTGCCCGGATTGATGGCGGCGTCGGTCTGAATGATCGATTTGATCGTGCGGCCAGACCGGGTTGGCAGCGAACGGTTGAGGCTGGAAATGATGCCGGTCGTGAGCGTCCGTTCGAGGCCGAACGGGTTGCCGATGGCAAAGACTCGCTGCCCCACCCGCAGGTCGGCCGACGTGCCAAAGGTCACCGGGAAGAGCAGGTCTGTCGGGGCGTCGACCTTGAGTACGGCTACGTCGGTGGGCGGATCGACACCCACCACCGCCGCCGGATGCGACGAGCCATCAAAAAGCACGACCTCGATTTCCTGCGCGCCTTCCACCACATGGAAGTTGGTGAGCAGATGCCCCTGCCGGTCGAGCACGATGCCCGACCCGGCGCCATCGGAAGGAACTTCGAGGAGAAACAGACCGCGGGCGACCGTGGCCTTGGTATTGATATTGACCACACTGCGATTCACCGAGTCATACACGGCGATGTTGGTCTGTTCCTCACCACTGAACGCCCGCCCCGCGGCAGTTTGGGCCAGGCATTCTCCCCAAGCCATCACACCAGCGGTCATCACCGCCGCTTGCACGAGGCGCCGCATCACTCCGCGTTCTCCGTTCCGAGGCCCTTCCGAACGGCGCGAGTATTCCTGGTTCCTCGGCCAGATCCAACCCCGAGTTGGGCGCGATCGAAATGCCTGCGACGCCGTCTCGCGGGCACGGAGGCCAAAAAATGGAGTGAACGCCGCAAATACCGGCGTTGGCGTGCCCTGCCCCGCCAAATATGCTTGGGAGAGCCGGTTTTTCAGCAGTTTTTCTCGACCCCGACTGGAGGGATCATGTCGACCCGTGTCACGACAGCGGCGGTGATCGCGTTTGGGCTCAGCATTCTGCCCGCCGCCAAGAGTATGGCGGCGGACGCACCGCTTTCGGTCACCGTGTCGTTTGCCGAGAGTTCTCAAAGCCAGGCTGCGATCCTGCCCGTCACGGCAGTCGGTTTGCGGCACATTGGAGCCACCGATGAGACCGAACCGGCCGCGACCGACGTGCTTGTTTTGTTCGACACCTCGGCCAGCCAGGCAGGCGCCTTTCGAGCCCAGGCCGAAGAGGTGCTCCACGGCATTCTCGCGCAGGGCCGGGCGGGCGACCGCTTCTGCCTCGCAGCGGTCGATGTGAGCTGCTCACCGCTGGCCGACGGTTTTGTCGACCTCTCGGCGGATGCCATCCATGAGGCCCTGTTGGCGCTGAGTGAGCGGACCCCGCTCGGGGCGACCGACATGGCCGGAGCCGTCGCGCAGGCAGTAGACCTGTTTGAGGAATCATCCCGGCCGCGGGCCATCATTTATGTCGGCGATGGCCCCGGAGTCGCCGGCATCGAACCGCAGGTGCTGCGTGATGTCACCGATCTGCTCCGCACCAAGAAAGCGGCTTTTTCGGCGGTCGGCATCGGGCCGCAGGTAAACTGGCCATGCCTGGCCGCCATGGCCAACGCCACGGGGGGCATGCTGCTCGTGCCGGGTGAAGCGGATCCGCCCCGCGATGCCGGGAGCCGCATCGGCCGGCTGGCGATCGAGCCCGTCTGGTGGCCGGAAGCGGCCGTCTTTTCGGGTGCCGCTGACGACGAGCAGCGACTCCTGACCCTGCCCGTCCGCATGCCGCCGCTCCGCGCCGATCGCGACGCCGTGGTGCTCATCGAAGATGCCCTCGGCGGCGCCTCGCTCAGCATCACGCTCGTGCCTTCCCAGCCGACGCCCGCCGCCGACGGCCAGGGCGTGGCGGCCATCCGGCCTGTGGAGGTCGCCATTCCGCCCTCCGCACCGCTCCCTGAAAACGCCTACCTGGAAGAACTGGTCCGCAACGCCGCCCCGACGGGAGGCGTGTTTTTGCCGCTTCTTGGCCGCGAAGGGCTCGATGTGGCCGAGGCGGTGATTCGCAACGAGGCCTCGTCGCTGGCCACACTCTCGAAGCAGGCCGAATCGGCCGGCGCCCACGGATCGGCATTCCGGCTGGCCACCGCCGCGCTACGCCGTGACCCAGACAATGTCGAGGCGTCGCTCGTGCAGTCGGTGGCGATGAAGCGGCTGCAGGAACCGTTTGCCGACGAAGACACAACGTCGCCGGCGGACGATTCGCTCGAGAATCTGCCCGCCCCGGCCCCCCGGCCAGCCGCGGAGGCTCCTCGCGATGCCGACCTCGACGACGGCGTCTCAGACGAACTGGCCGATCTGGCCGCCATGCGAAAGGTGCGGGCCCAGGCCCTGCAGCAGGATACGGCGGTGCGGCTGCGGGCCATCCGCAAGCTGATGACCACCGATCCCGACACCGCCCGGCTTCAACTCAAGGAACTGCAACGCGAGCTACGAAATTCCGACGACCTCGATGCCGCCGCTCGCGATCGGCTCGACCGGCAGATCGAGATCAGCATCCGCGAGTCGGTGGTAAGGTCGCGGGAGAAGCTCGAGTGTGACCTGGCGGCCGAGCGGCGGCGGGCGATCGGCCGGGAGCGGATGCGGCTCAACAACGAACTTCTCCGTCGCGAGGAGAGGATCGTGCAGCTTCTGGCCCGCTACAACGCCCTCATCGAGCAGGGCATGCGAATCGGCTACAACCGTCCGGAGCGTTACCCCACGATCCTCGGTGACAACACCGGTTTCTACGCCACGGCCATTCGGGAAAACCAGCCCCCCACGACGGTCTTTACGGAGGCTGAGCGGCGGCCGGCCGAGCAACTCGCCGAGGAAGCCCCCGATCTCTATGCCAACTATCCCGTGCCGATGCCGGCGCGGGTGATCGGTCGGATGACGCCGATCGAGGCCCGTATCCATGACCACGTCGCCGAAAACTGGCGGACGCGTCGCGACCATGAACGCGGCTTCATGGATGCCATGCACCTGGTCGACGTGGCGGCCATCCCGTTTCCCGACGAACCACCCGTCTACTACCCGAGCGCCGACCGGTGGCGTGAGATGACCGAGAAACGCGAGAAATACAAGAATGTCGATCTCCAAGATCGGTCTCCCAACGAGGAAAAAATCTATGAATCGCTGGAAAAGCCGGTCGAACCGTTGGAGTTCACGGAGACTCCGCTTCGCGACGTGATCGCGCAACTGCAAGACTCGCAGGGCATTCCGATTCTTCCCGACACCCGCGCCCTTGAAGACTTTGGTGTCGACCTCGACACGCCCATTACCGGCCAGAGTGTTCCCGGAGCATCACTGCGGTCCGCCCTCAAGCGACTGCTCGAACCTGTCGACCTCACCTACTTGGTGCAGGACGACGTCATGCTCATCACCACAAAAGACAAAGCCGCCGAAAACCTGATTCTGAAGGTCTATCCGGTGGGCGACCTCGTGATTCCCGTGGCGCCGATGGCGGGTGCGGGAGCGGCTGGGCTCGGCGGCGGTGTCGGCGGCGGCGGTGTCGGCGCCGGCATGGGCGGCATGGGCATGGGGGCCGGCGGCGGCATGGGGGGCGGCATGGGTGGCGGCATGTTCCAGGTGGCCGACGCCCGCGATCGCACCGCGCCTCGCGACGTTCCCTCGGCTGCCGCCCGCGTCGCGGCCGTCCCGGCTCGCGAGATCACGTCTGACATCAGCCTGCCGGCAACGCTCGTTGACTCCGACGACCTGCGCACGGCGCTGGTGACCTACCTCACCGACGGGTCTGGCGATCTGGCTACAAAACTGGCTCGCATCCGTGCCACAGCGGCCGAGCTCGGTCGCCAGCAGCGGTTCGACCGTGCGGTCGACCTTCTTTCCGCCACGATTGCCGCCGGCCATGCCGAGCCGTGGATGTATGAGGCGTTGGCCATCGCGATGGAAGCCGCCGGCCGGCCACATGAGGACGTGGAGCGGGCCTTGCTGTCGGCCGCCGACTTTGCGGCCACGCCCCACGAACTGCTCGGCCTGGCCAACCATCTGGCCCGGCTCGGATCGACCGTGATGGCGTTTCGTCTTTGTCGTGGAGCGGTCGCGATCGATTCGGCGAATCGCGAAGCCTATGGCCTAGCCATGGCGCTGGCGGCCAAGGCGGACGACCCGGCGGCCCTCCAGTGGGCGTGTGCCGGTGTGCTCCGCCACACCTGGCCGACGAGCCAGCAGGACCTTCCCGCCCGAGCCTCTCGGCTGGCCAAGGCGACGGTCGACAAGCTCCGCGCGGCCGGCGACACGGCGGCCGCCGACGCATTCCAGGCCGCGATCGACGAGGCGTTGGTTCGCGACGTTGTTTTCGAGATCAGCTGGAACGGTGATGCCGACATCGACCTTCTCGTCGAGGAGCCCAGTGGCATGATCTGTTCGCCGGCGATGCCCCGTTCCACGGGAGGCGGCCCCTTGCTGGCCGATACCGACGCCGAGTCGGATGCCGCAAACACCACCCATCGGGAACAGTATGTGGCTACCGAGGCCTTCCCCGGTGCCTACCGCATGCTCCTCCGCCGGGCTGTCGGCACCGTTGCCGCCGGCACGATCACCGCTGAACTGACTCTTCACAAGGGCACGCCGCAGGAGCAGACGATCCGCCGGCAGGTGCCGCTGGGGGCTGATGAGTTGATGCTGACCGTGGAGGTGCCCGAGGGCCGCCGCCGACAGCCGTTGTTCGACGCACAGGTCGCACAGGATGCGGCGGTGCAGGTCGATGTCGGCCGGGCCATCCTGGCGCAGCAGTTGGCGGCCATGAGCGACCCTTCAGCCGCGGCATCGCTCTCCCAAAGCCGAGGCGTTGCATCACCGCAGGCGGGCAATCTGCCGTTCTTCGGCGGCAACGCAGTCGGCTACCAGCCGGTGATCCAGTACCTCAATGATGAAACGCGGCTGCAGGGCGTCGCGGTGGTGTCATCCGACAGGCGGTATGTCCGGGTCAACATGATGCCGTTTTTCTCTGGCGTCGGTCAGGTGCTCCAGTTCAACACCGTATCTGGTGGAGGAGGCGGCGGCGGTGGCGGCATGGGCGGTGGCGGCATGGGCGGTGGCGGCAGAATGGGCGGCGGAATGGGTGGTGGTATGGGCGGCGGCATGGG
>CAYZFV010000285.1:0-19097 GCA_964477765.1 uncultured Candidatus Kuenenia sp. | reverse complement strand
CCATCTCGCCGGACGCTCGCTACGGGCATCCATGCCCTTCGCTCGCTCGGAGGAAACCTCGCTTCGCCATCCTGGCTACGCTCGGTTTCCTACGCCGGCTCCATAGCACGGGCAACCCCTCGCTAAACCACCCGTATGAAGCGAGCCGGAGGGTGCGAGTTTTCCGCACAAAGCCGCCAGGCGCAAGCCGGCGGGCTGGCGCACCAGTCGGCATCGCCGTAGCCACCAGGCTTGCGCCCGGTGCTTCCTGGGGTGGGCGTGAAGCGAGCCACGGGCAACCCCTCGCTGAATCCGTTATTCTCGTCAGTAGGCACGGGCGAGAATACTTCGGCCGGTCACGGGCTGGCCGGTCACGATGCAGGTGCCGGGGTCGTCGTTGCCCTCCATCGGAACGCACCGCACCGTGACCTTGAGCGGATCGAGCATCTCCATCACGGCCGGGTCGTCGGCCACGTGTACCCGGGCGAATCCGGCCTGGCTGCTGTCGTTGTCACCGGTGGAGAAATAGTCGATGACCGCGGCGGAACTGTCGAGCCGCACCGTCCGCGCGTCGCGGAAGGCCCGGGCCTTCTCGAAGAGGGCCTGCTGGATGTCCGTGAGCAGTGCCGGCACCCGGGGGGCAAACTCGGCGAGCGGCACGGCCTCCCGCTCCTTGGGGCCGCGGTCACGGCGGCAGAGACTGACCGTGCCTGCCGCCAGATCGCGGGGGCCGACTTCGACGCGAAGTGGCACGCCCTGCTTGATGTGTTGCCACACCTTGTCGCCCCCCCGGACGTCGCGGGCGTCGATGGTCACCCGCACCGGTTCGTCGGCAAACGTCTGCGCCCGCAGCTCTCGCTCCAGCATCCGACAGGCGTCGAGCACCTGCGATCGCTCCTCGTCGGTCCGGGCGATGGGGAGCAGGACGACATGCTGCGGTGCGATGCGGGGGGGTAGCACGAGGCCGTCGTCATCGGAGTGCGTCATGATCACCGCGCCGATCAGCCGTGTCGACACGCCCCACGACGTGGTCCAGCAAAACTCCTCGACCCCGGCCGAGTTTTGGAACTTGATGCCCTGGCCCTTGGCGAAGTTTTGACCGAGGAAGTGCGACGTGCCGGCCTGGAGCGCCTTGCCGTCCTGCATCATCGCCTCGATCGAATAGGTGTCGACGGCGCCCGGAAACCGCTCGCCCGAAGGCTTCGGTCCCTTGGTCACGGGCATCGCCAGATCCCGCTCGGCGAACGTGGCGTAGACGTCGATCATCCGCAGCGTCTCCTCGACCGCCTCCTCGCGGGTGGCGTGGGCGGTGTGGCCCTCCTGCCAGAGAAACTCGGCCGTGCGGAGGAAGACCCGCGGCCGCATCTCCCACCGCACGACATTGGCCCACTGGTTGATCAGCACCGGCAGATCTCGCCACGACTGGATCCACTTGGCATACATCGCTCCGATGATCGTCTCACTCGTCGGCCGCACCACCAGCGGCTCCTCGAGCTTGCCGGTGGGGATCAGCTTGCCGTCGGGGCTCAGTTCGAGGCGGTGGTGGGTCACCACGGCGCACTCTTTGGCGAATCCCTCGACATGTTTCGCCTCCTGCTCCAGATAGGAGACCGGGATGAAGAGCGGAAAGTAGGCGTTTTGATGGCCGGTCGCCTTGAACATCCGATCGAGGATCCCCTGCATCCGCTCCCAGATGGCGTAGCCGTGGGGCTTGATCACCATGCAGCCCCGCACCGGCGACTGTTCGGCCAGTTCCGCCGCCCGGACGACCTGCTGATACCACTCCGGATAGTCTTCGGCACGGGTGGGCGAGATGGCGGTGGCAGGCATGGGGGTCTCCGGAGTCTCGGGGCGGGAGCGGTGACAGATGTGTCGTGGGCGGAATTGTAATCGTTCGCTTGTGAGTCGTGGGGCACGGCCCGTACACTTCAACGCCATGTCGTCCGCGCCTTCTTCTCGACGTGATGCCCCCCCGCCGCGGCCGGCCCTCACCCCCTTCCCCTCCCGGGCGTCGGGACGGAAATATGTCGCGGAACTCCCGACGCAGGGGCCGATCGAACAGGTGTTTCTGGCCACGCGGAAGCAGCTGCGGCCCAACCGACACGGCCAGCTCTATTTGCAGGTGGAACTGGCCGACCGCTCCGGTTCGATCACCGGCCGCATGTGGAACGCCTCCGACTTCCACTTCGAGGCCTTCGACGACGGCGACTATGTGCTCGTCGAGGGGAGCACGCAGGTCTACTCGGGCAACCTCCAGGTCATCATCACGTCGATCACGCGGGCCGATCCCCGGTCGATCGACGAGGCGGAGTTTCGGGTGCTCGCGGCCGATGCCGTCGCGTCGCTTCGCGCCGAAATGGCGTCGATCCTCCAGACGGTCGAGTCTCCCGCGCTCGCCGCGGTCGTCGCCGAGACCCTCGCCGATGAGCCGCTGATGGCGGCCCTGGCCCGCAGTCCGGCGGGAGTCAAGCAGCATCATGCCTACGCCGGGGGCCTGCTCGAACATGTCGTGTCGCTGCTGCGGATCGCCGACCGTGTGGCGCTGCTCTATGCCGATCTCGACCGCGATCTGTTGCTCGTGGGGGTCCTCTTTCACGATCTCGGCAAGACGGTGGAACTGGAGAGTGAACGCGGTTTCTCCTACACCGATGCCGGCCAACTGCTCGGCCACGTGCTGCTGGGGCTGGAGATCGTCGACGAGAAGATCGGCGCCGTCGAGCGGCGACTCGGCACCCCCTTCGACGAGGAGACGGCCACGCGGATCAAGCACATGGTGGCCAGCCATCATGGCGAATACGAGTTTGGGGCCCCGAAGCTGCCCATGACGCTCGAGGCGGTCGCCCTCCACCACATCGATCAGCTCGACGCCCGCATGGCGGCCACGACCCAGCTGCTGCGCAACGAGGCCGCCCTCGATGGCGGGTGGACGCAGTATCACGCCAATCTGGGCCGCAAGTTTTTCCGCGGGCGGGAACGATAGTCGGCCTGCAGGCCCGATCGGCACACGTCTCCTGATGAGAGCGGTATGACTCGCCAGCGTCCCAAGCCACCGAAGGCGGAGAAGAAGCGTTCCGGCGACGATGCGGTCGTCGGCGTCTTCAAGCGGGCCGCGGGAGGCTACGGCTTCGTGCGGCCGGCGGGGGCGACTCCGGGGGACCGCTCGGCCGATATCCATGTCGCCGCCCATGCGCAGCTCGACGCCGTGACGGGTGACACGGTGCGGGTGCGACTTGCCGCGGGCCGCGACACCCGCCGCCCGGGCCCGGCGGGTGAGATCGTGGAGGTGGTGACGCGGCGGACCACGCGGTTTGTCGGTCGCTACTACGAGGCCGCCAACGCCGGCTGGGTGCGGGTCGACGGCACGATCTTCGCCAAGCCTGTCGCCGTCGGCGATCCTGGCGCCAAGGGTGTGCAGGAAAACGACAAGGTTGTGGTGGAGATGGTCCGCTTTCCCCGTCATGGCCGCGAGGGGGAAGGCGTGGTCGTGGAGGTGCTCGGGGCCGCCGGGGATCCGGGCGTCGACACACTCACCATCATCAACGAGTTTGGGCTGCCGGGGCCGTTTCCCGAAGCGGTGCTGGAGGATGCCCGCCGCCAGGCGGCCCGCTTCGCCGAAGAGGTGCCCGCCGACCGTCGCGATCTCACCGGTCACGTGGTGATTACGATCGACCCGGTCGATGCCCGTGACTTTGACGACGCGATCTCACTCGAACGAATCGAGCGTGGCCACTGGCTCCTCGGTGTGCATATCGCCGACGTCAGCCACTTCGTCCGTGAAGGGTCACCGCTCGATCAGGAGGCCGCCGCCCGCGGCACGAGCGTCTACCTGCCCGACCGGGTGATCCCGATGCTGCCCGAGATCGTGTCCAACAACCTTGCCAGCCTGCAGCCGGGGCGGATTCGCTACGCCCGTACATGCTGGATCGAGTTTTCGCCGGAGGGGATTCCGATCGACGCGACCGTGGAACGGTCGGCCATCAAGAGCCGGCGGCGGTTTGCCTACGAAGAGGTCGATGTCTTCCTGGCGGATCCCGACACGCGGGAGGTGGAGATGACCGCCGCCGTGCGATCGCTGCTTGGCCGCATGCGGGATCTGGCCCGGCTCCTCCGCAGCCGCCGGATAGCCCGGGGGTCGCTCGAGCTCGTGATGCCGGAGGTGAAGATCGATCTCGATCGCTCCGGCCGGGTGACGGGGGCCCATGTCGTGGAAAACACCGAGAGCCATCAGATCATCGAGGAATTCATGCTGGCGGCCAACGAGGCGGTGGCCCGGGCGCTCGCCGCCAGTGGCGGTGGCTTCCTCCGCCGGATTCACGCCGCCCCCGACCCGCGGAAGCTGCGGCAGCTCACCGAATTCGTCACCGAGCTCGGCTTCGAGGTCGATTCGCTCGAGAGCCGGTTTGAGCTGCAGCGGCTGCTCGACATGGCCCGCGGACGACCGGAGGAGCATGCCGTGCACTACGCCGTGTTGCGGAGCCTCACGCGGGCCTGCTACGGCCCGCAGGAGGATGGCCACTTCGCGCTGGCCAGCGACTGCTACTGTCACTTCACGTCGCCGATCCGCCGCTATCCCGACCTCACGGTGCATCGGGCGCTCGACCTGCTCGCCGCCGGCCGCAAGCCGCCCCATGAAGGCCTGCTCCAGCTCGGCGACGAGTGCTCACAGCTCGAGCGGCGGGCCGAGGCGGCGGAGCGGGAACTCGTCAAGCTCAAGCTGCTCCTCCATCTCAGCGGACGGATCGGCTCCGAGATGGAAGGCGTCGTGACGGGCGTGGAGCCCTTCGGGCTGTTCGTGCAGGGGATCGATCTGCCGGCCGAGGGGCTCGTGGCGGCCGATGCGCTGCCCGACGACCGCTACCGCTACGATCGAGCCAGCCACGTGCTCGCCGGCACGCGGGCCGGCAATACGTTTCGGCTCGGTGATCGGGTGCGGGTCGAGGTGGCCCGCGTCGATCTCGATCGCCGGCTGTTGGAACTGCGACTCGTGCAACGCTCCAAGCGACGCCCGCCTCCGCGACGACCGCGATCGAGCGGCACGAAGCCGAAGGGGCGGTATACTCGGCGGCGATGACCGATCAGCTTTCTGAAACGCCGCTCTGCCGCTGGCATGAGGCCCATGGTGGCCGCATGGTCGATTTTGCCGGCTGGCGGATGCCGGTGCAGTATGCGTCGATCGTGGACGAGCATCTGGCTACGCGGCGGGCCGCCGGCATGTTTGACGTCTCGCACATGGGACGGCTGTCGATCACCGGGCCGGCAGCCATCGAGTGGCTCGAATCGTTGCTGACCCGCCAGGTGGCCGGCATCGCCGTGGGCCGCTGCCGCTACACGCTCATCACGAGCGACGACGCGATTCTCGACGACGCCCTCGTGAGCCGGGAGGCCGATGCGGCCGACGGCACGCCGCGGCTGGGGCTGGTCGTCAACGCCAGCAATCGAGAGCGGGTCGTGGCCTGGCTTCGCAGTCGCCTGCCGTCCGCCGGCGTGGCGCTTGCCGACCACACGCCCGACACGGCGATGATCGCCGTGCAGGGGCCGCGGGCCGTGGAGATCGTCTGCGGGCTGTGTGCGGCCGACGATGCGGCGCGGGTGGCCGGCCTGGCCGGCTACACCGCCACGCAGGCCACCCTCGCCGGTGAAGCGGCGGCCGTGAGTCGGACCGGTTACACGGGTGAGGATGGAGTCGAGATCGTCGTGCCTGCCGCTGCGGCCACCAGGGTATGGGAGACGATTCATGCCGCCGGCCAGCCGCTCGGGCTGCGGGCTTGCGGTCTCGGGGCCCGCGATACGTTGCGGCTGGAGGCTGGCATGCCGCTCTATGGGCACGAGCTGCGGGAGGATTCGGATCCCTTCGCCCTCGGGCTGGGCCTGGCGATGAAGCTCGACGGCCGCTCTTTTCCCGGGAGCGATCGGTTTCTGGCGATGCGCAGCCAGCCGGCGGCCGAGGTGCGGGTGGGGCTCGTGTTCGATTCAAAACGAACCGCCCGCGAAGGGCATGCCGTCATGGTCGGTGAGCGGCAGGTCGGCACGGTGACCAGCGGCAGTTTCGCCCCCACGGTGGGCACGGCGGTGGCGATGGCCCTGCTCGACCGCGAGTGTGCCGTGCCCGGGGAGGCCGTGGACGTGGTGATTCGCGACACGCGGCAGGCGGGCCGCGTCGCCCCCCTGCCCTTCTATCGCCGCGGTGGGTGAACCGTCTTGCCACGATGCGGTATCCTGCCGCTTTTCCGTTTGATCCCTCTGGAGCATCCCATGGCAGCCCCCCGCAGATACGCCCCGTCACACGAATGGATTCGCCTCGAAGACGACGGCACCGCCACAATTGGTATCTCCGCTTATGCCGTCGAGGCGCTGACCGACCTCGTTTTCATGCAGTTGCCCGAGGTGGGCCGCCACGTGAAGGCGGGCGAATCGTTCGGTGAGATCGAGAGCGTGAAGGCGGTGAGCGACATGTACGCGCCGGTGTCGGGCGAGGTGGTGGCGGTGAACACCGGACTGCCGCAACGGCTCGAGACGCTCGGGCAGGATCCCTACGAGGCGGGCTGGATCGTGCGGATCAAGCCCGACACCCCGGCCGATGTCGAGGGGTTGCTCGACCAGACCGCCTACGACGCCCTCGTGGCCAAGCAGTCGCATTGATGAATCTCGGCCGGGGGCTGCCATGAGCGGGATCGCAGTGTGGCGTGATGTGGCAGCCGATGGTGCCACCAACATGGCCGCCGATGAATGCCTGGCGGCGGAAGCGGTGAGCCGTGGTGGCCTCGTGATTCGTCTCTATCGCTGGGAGACCACGACCATCTCCCTCGGGGCGTTTCAGCCGATCGCGGCGGCTCGAGCATGCGCGGCGATCGCCGGTGTGCCACTGGTGCGGCGGCCGAGCGGTGGTGGCGCGATCGTCCACGGCAGTGATTTCACCTATGCCGCCGCCGTCCCCAAGCGGCATCGCTGGGGGGCGACGCCGCAGGTGCTGTACGATGCGTTTCATGAAGCGATGGTCACCGCGCTGCGATCATGCGGGCTCGAGACGCGGTTGGCGGCGGCTGATCCGGCAGCCGAAGGAAGATTTTTCTGCTTCGACCGTCGCGCCGGTGGGGATCTGGTCGTCGATCATCCGGCACCGGGTGCGGAGTCACCAGCCGGCAAGCTGATGGGCAGTGCCCAGCGGCGGCTCGCGGAAGCCGTGGTTCAGCACGGCAGCCTCCTCCTCGCGCCCAACCCCGACGTCGGTGGGGCGGCACGCCACGGCGGCCTCGCTGATTTTTCCGAAGCAGCGCGGATCGGGGCCGATGGCTGGCCCGTCTGGACCAGCGCCTGGCTCGAGCGTCTCGCCGCGGCGTTGGGGGAGTCGGTCGACCCTCAGCCCGGCTCCTTTCTCGAGACGGTCCCATCTGGACTTGCCGCCGGCCGCGAGCGATTCGCGTCGAACCGGTGGACATGTCGTCGCTGACGCCACCACGGATGAGGGGGGCGTGCGGTGCTTTTTGTGTGCGGCTGCTCTGGCGGTGTGGCAATCCAATTTGGTAGGACTATACTCAGTCGTGGTCATTGTTGGTGGGATTTTCATTTTTTATCGGTTTTTTTCGCCGCAGCGACTCTTTTCAACACGAGGTGTTCCATCGCAGCGAGATGAAATCATGGCAACCAGGCTTGTCATCGCTTCGGGCAAGAGTGCCGGGAAGGCGATCGCGGTCAAGCGCGACAAACTTCTGATCGGCCGCGCCGAGGAGTGCGACATTCGGCCTTTGAGTGATGAGGTGAGCCGGCGGCATTGCGCCGTCCGAATCGAACCCGGCATCGTCTGGGTGGAGGATTTGGGCAGCCGAAACGGCACGTTCGTGAACGGCCAGCGGATTGCCGAGAAAACAAGGGTCTATGACGACGATCTGATCAAGGTCGGCGGCTTGGAACTCCGTGTGGCCGGCGGAACCGCACAGAAAGCCACCGCGGCCACCCCTCCGAAGGTCGCAGAGCCTGTTTCATGGAACGATGAGGACGAGGTCTCGCGATGGCTCCTGGCCGATTGCGAACCGTCGGGTATCCACGACACCACACAGACGGCGGCGGCTGTGCCGCTGGATGAGGGTGGCAGGCCTGTGGCCGCCGAGGCGAGTACGGGCGGGGAGAACGTACCGCCGAATGAGCCGCCACCGGCCTCCGAGTCGTCGAGCGTCACCCGGATGAGCATCGAGGAACTGAAGGCGTCCCGAGCCAATCCAGGCGGCCTGCCCAAAGATCACGGCAAGGCAGCCGGGTCGTCGCGAGAAGCGGCTGCCGAAGCCCTCAAGAAGCTTTTTGGGAACCGGTCGTGACGGCTGTGGCGGGTGGGGGGCTCGGGAAAGCCTGGGGGGCGGAATATTTTGCCTGGTCGGCAGGCTCTTCGCCGCCGGCAGCGGGAATACTTCCTGCAGAGTCGGCCCACGCCGACGAACCGCACCTCCCCCACCGTCCCAAGCAGCCCGAGGAGATCGCCATGCCCGCCACCGCACGCCAGGTTGTTGCCACACGCCGCCCCGCCACCACCGGCCCCAAGAGCCTCCGTCGCCGCCACATCGACCCGACCACCTGCGAACGCGACTACGACCCCGAAGAGTTGGAGTTCATGCGGGCTCTCGAGGCCTACAAGCGCTCCAGTGGCCGCATGTTTCCCACCTGCAGCGAGATTCTCGAGGTCGTGCGGTCGCTCGGATACATTCGCCACACCGCCTGATCGCGGCAAACCACGGGGTCTGGGAGATCAAGCCGGGCTTGTTCCGTGATCGGGCCACTGGCTACGGTCTGGATCCGGCGTATGGAAGCTTTGGCGATTCCCATCCCTGATCCCTCTCCCCGCAGGGCCTCACGCTCGGCCTGGCCCGGTCTGTGGGCCTGTGTCATGGCTTGTGTTGCCGGTGGCTGCGGGTCGCTGGTTCGCAACGACAATGCCGAAGGCGTGAAGCTCTACCAGCAGGGCAATTACTTGGGGGCTGTGAACCGCTTTCAGGAGGCGCTCGCTCAGCAGCCGGGCAATCCCGACTGCTTCTACAATCTCGGGGCCACCTACCACCAGCAGGCGAAGTTGTTTCACCGGCCCGCCGATCTGCAGACCGCCGAACAGTACTATCATCTTTGCCTGGCACGGAATCCCGACCATGCCGCCTGCCAACGAGCCCTGGCGGTGCTGCTCGTGGAGGAGAATCGCCGTGACGAGGCGCTGGCCCAACTCCAGGCGTGGGCGGCGCGGCAGCCGACCAGTTCGGCACCCCAGATCGAACTGGCGCGGCTGTGTCAGGAACACGGCGATCTGCGGATGGCCGAAAATCATCTGGTCGACGCCTTGGCCGTCGATCCCAACAACACCCGGGCACTCGTCGCGTTGGGCAGCCTTCGCGAGGCCACGGGCGAGCCCTCCCAGGCCCTCATGAATTACTCGCGGGCCCTCACCGTCGACCCCCAGCAGCCGGCCGTGGCGGCACGGTTGGCCAGCCTCAACGCGGAGCTCTCCGCCGCGCGGATGGCGGCGTTGCCCGCGAACCAGGTTTCGACGGCCCCGTTTCCCGTGCAGCCGGCGGCGGCCCCGCCCCCGTTCGCGTCGGGAAGCGTGGCCCGTTGACCACGTGCGGACGGCCTTCTATTCTCGCCGGGATCGCCGAGATTTTTCCGGTGTCGCTGGCGCGGCTCCTGAGAGCCGTGGCGGACGAGGAGAGTGGCTGTGACCGAGCGATCAGATGGAGTGGAAGGAAACCGGGTCTTCAACTTCTCGGCGGGCCCGGCCGTGCTTCCGCTCCCGGTGCTCGAACAGGCTCGTGACGAGATGCTGTCGCTCCCCGGCGTGGGGATGTCGGTGCTCGAGATCAGCCATCGCAGCCCCGCATTCGATCGCATCCTGGAAGAAACCCTCGCCGATCTGCGGCAGCTGGTGGGAATCGGTGATGATTACGACCTGGTGCTCCTGCAGGGCGGCGCGAGCCTGCAGTTTTCCATGGTGCCGATGAATCTGCTTCGCGGCCAGTCGTCGCCCGCCGACTACATCCTCCCCGGCACCTGGGGCGCCACGGCCGCGAAGGAGGCCCGCCGCGAAGGGGCGGTGCATGTCGCCTGGGATGGAGAATCGAGCGGCTATGACCGGCTCCCGGCGGCCAGTGAACTCAGCCTTTCGCCCGACGCCGCGTATGTGCACATCACGAGCAACGAGACGATCCAGGGTGTGCAGTGGCAGCAGGAGCCGGAGGTCGCGTCGGCCCCGCTGGTATGCGACTGCTCGAGTGATTTTCTCTCCCGGCCGATCGACGTGGCGAAGTATGGGCTGATCTACGCCTGTGCCCAGAAGAACGCCGGCATCGCGGGCGTGACGGCGGTGATCATTCGCAAAGACCTGCTGGCGCGAAGCCGGGACGATCTTCCCAAGATGCTCGACTACCGCAACTTCGTCAAAAATGGATCACGGCCCAACACGCCGCCGGTGTTCGCCGTGTACGTGCTCGGGCTCGTCTGTCGCTGGGTGCGGGATACGATGGGCGGCTTGCCGGCCATGGCGCGGCACAATACGGCGAAAGCAGCCCTGCTGTATGACGTGATCGACGGGTCCGGCGGCTTCTATGCCGGTCACGCCCATCCCCCTTGCCGCTCCATGATGAACGTGACGTTTCGCCTGCCGAGCGAAGACCTCGAGAAGTCTTTTGTGCAGGCTGCCGCCCACCATGGGCTCGTCGATCTGAAGGGGCATCGTTCCGTCGGCGGCATCCGGGCGAGCATCTACAATGCCATGCCTATGGCGGGCGCTGAGGCATTGCGGGAGTTCATGCTCGATTTCCAGCGGTCGCAGTCCTGATGCATGGCTGGGGTCGCGTCGCCGATTTTTTCTCATGGTTTTTCTCATGGAAGGAACCGACATGCCGTCGATCATCGTGCTTGATTCGCTGAGCGCGGATGGGCTTGCCCTGCTTGACCAGGCGGCGGCCCGAGGAATTACGTACGAGGTCAAAACCGGGCTCTCGGGGCCGGCGCTTCGCGACGCCCTGGCCTCCCACGACGGTGCGATCTGTCGCAGTGGTGTGAAGATCACGGCCGACGCGCTGGCGGGCAACATCCGTCTCCGGGCCATCGTGCGGGCGGGTGTCGGCACCGACAACATCGACAAGGATGCGGCGACCCGCCAGGGCATCGTCGTGATGAACACGCCGGCCGGTAACACCGTGAGCACGGCAGAGCATGCGTTCGCCCTTATCCTCGCCCTGTCCCGCAACGTGGCTGCAGCCGATGCCAGCCTCCGCGGGCACCGCTGGGATCGCGGGAAGTTTATGGGAGTGCAACTCGCCGGAAAGACGCTCGGCATCGTGGGGCTCGGCCGCATCGGGCAGGCCGTGGCGGAGCGGGCCCGGGCCTTCGATATGCGGGTGGTGGGCTACGACCCTTTTCTATCACCCGAGCGGGCGGCCGACTTGGGGATCGAACTGATGGCCAAAGTGGCCGACATGCTGCCGGAGATCGATTATCTCACGGTCCATACGCCGCTCACCGACGAGACGCGGCACCTGATCGGCAGGTCCGAGCTTTAAAAACTGAAGCGGGGAGTGCGGCTCGTCAACTGCGCGCGGGGCGGCATCTATGATGAGGCGGCCCTCGTCGAAGGGCTCACCAGCGGGGTGATCGCCGGCGTGGCGCTCGACGTCTTCGAATCGGAGCCCTGCACGGAGAGCCCGCTCTTCGACATGCCGGGCGTGCTCGTCACGCCCCATCTGGGGGCGAGCACGGAGGAAGCCCAGTCGCAGGTGGCTGTAGAGGGCGTCGGCCTGCTGGTCGATTTCCTCACGACGGGTGCGATTCGTCACTCGGTGAATGCCAACGCGATCGATCCGGCCGCCCTGGAGGGCGTGCGGGGATTCCTCGATCTGGCCTGGAGGCTCGGCCTGCTGCTCGCCCAACTCGACGACGGGGCCCCACGGTCCTGCTCGATCGCCTATCGCGGCGAAATCGCTTCTCGCAATACGCGGCTGGTGACGGCGGCGTTTGCGGCGGGGCTGCTCGAGTCGGCCATCGAAGACGTCAACATCGTCAATGCCGAAGTGCTGCTGCGTGATCGGGGAATCGAACTGGTCGAGCAGAGTCGCACCGACCCGGGCGCCTTCAGTTCCGTGGTCGCCGTCGACCTCGTGAGCGGCGATACGGTGCACCGTGCCGCCGGCACGCTGTTCGGGCATTCCATGCCCCGCCTGGTGCAGCTGGAAGGCCATCGACTCGAAGCCTACCTCGATGGCACCCTGCTCGTCTTCACGCATCAGGATGTTCCCGGCATCATCGGGACTGTCGGGACGGCGTTCGGTGCTCAGGGGGTCAACATCGCCCAGATGACGGTGGGCCGTACGGCGCCCGGCGGCGATGCCATCGGCGTGTTGAATCTCGACCAGCCGCCCTCGACCGAGGCAGTTGCTGCCGTCGCCGCCTGTCCTGGTGTGCGGTCGGCGCGGGTCGTGAAACTTCCTCCCGCCGGCAAACTCCCCTACTGGCTCGCGCAGACTGCGGTTGCCTCGCGGTCTGGTCGTCCCGCGAGCACCGCACGGTGATCGTGCCACGCAGCGGCGAGCAGTCACCGCCGATGAATGCATTGTGGTCGTGGGGGGTGGTTCGACACCGGAAAGCGATCGGTTTGACGCCCTCCGACTGAGTGGCCACAATTCAATGCATGGAACGTCTTTTTCCCGTGCAAAACTGCTTCGTTGGCAGCCGCCATGGTGTGGTGTTGATGGCTGTGGTGGCCATGGTGGTCGCCGTGTCCCTCGACCGGACGCAGGCGGCGGAGACTGAACCGCTCTCGGTGTCAGACGAGACGACGCTCAAACTGCTTGCGGCGCTGGACCAGCAGCAGATGCCGGACGTCGTGCTCTGGATTCTCGATCGTGTGGCCGCCGACAAGCAGTCCGGCGAAGCACTGCAGCAGGAGGTGGCCTTCCGCCGCGCCTCTGCCTTGGTGGGGGTCAGCCAATCGGAGGGGGATGCCGAGAAGCGGGCCGAACTTCTCGACGATGCCCAGCAGGCCCTCGACGCCTTTCTGGCACGAGATCCGCCGCTGGAGCGTCGCATCGATGCCCTGATGCAGAAGGGTGGTCTGCTGATCGCCCGGGGGCGGGTGAATCTCGAGAAGGCGAAGCGGCCCGGGGCCGATGCCGAGGCCTTGCGGGCGGCGGCGGTGCCGTTTTTCGGCGGGGCTATCGGGTCGCTGCAAGGAAAAATGGCCGGCAAGAAGGAGGAGATCACCGATGTGAGCAATGCCGAAGATGCCGTTCTCAAGGCGCTGCGTGACGCGGATGCCGAGTTGAAGGCGGCATCGGGTGGCGACAAGGAGGATGGTGCGACGGGCAAGGACGGAGATGGCGACGGCAAGCCGACTCCACGGCCGAAGAAACCGCGTTCGATCGCTCGGATGGAGGATGATCGCGAGGAACTCCGAGGCAAACTCCTGCAGGTGCGACTCCTGGTCGCAGATGCCTACTTCGACAAGTCGCGGGCCCTACCGGCCGACTCAAAGGATGCAAAGACCGCTCTGCAGGCGTCGACCGATCGTTATGCGGAACTCTTCAAAAAGTATCCCAACCGGGGCGCGGGCTTGCTGGCCCGATGCAACGAGGGGCGGAATTACGCGGCGGCGGGGGATTACCCCAAAGCCTTGGCCACGCTTGGCGAAATGCTGGCGATCGAAGGGAATGGCGGGTTTTTCACCACGCTTCGCAGCAAGGCGCTGAATGCGTCGCTGCAGTGCTGGCTGGCGGAGGACAAGCTCGACGCCCTCACGGATGCTCAATTGCGGATGGCCTTGGCCGGGGTTCCTGATGACCAGTTGGATGCCGACATCCTCGGTATGAAGTATCACGCGGCGGTCCTGTTGCAGAAGCGCGCGGCCGCCATTCCCGATGCCGACAAGGTGAAACGGAAGCCGCTCCAGCGGGATGCCGGGAAGTTGGCAACCGAGGTCGCCAAGGTCGGTCGCGAGTATGCCACGGAGGCCCGCGACCTGCTGGTCGCCTTGGGGAGTGACTTTGATGGCGCGATCGCCGACGGGGCGTCGTTTGAAACACTGATGGACCAGGCCAAGCTCTCCCTCACCACCATGCAGGAGCAGCGGGCCCTAGCGAAGCAGGCCGCGGACGCCAGCCGAAAGCCTGAGGCGACGGCGGCGACGGCAGCTGGCGACGAAGCCCGGACGCAGGCGATTTCTTTGTTGACGAATGCCTTGGCCGCCGGTGAAGGAGAGGCGATCGACGCGGTCAATCAAGCCCGCTACCTGCTCACCTATCTGTTTTACGAGGCCGGCCGCTGGCATGAGGCCGCCACCCTGGGTGGATTTCTGGCGAATCGCTATCCGAGCAGTCGTGGCAGCGATCAGGCCGCCATGATTGCCATGGCGAGCTGGCAACAACTCCAGAAGCAGCCCGATCCGATCTGGGCGGCCGACGCCCGCGACCAGTGCGGCGCGGCGGCGGAGGCGATCATTCGGGGCTGGCCAGACAGCAAGGCGGCCGGCGATGCGGCCGTGGTGGCGATCGCGGCGGCTGTCGAGGCTCGCGATCCGGAGCGGATCGCTGCGGTCGTTCAGGCTGTGCCCGCGCAATCACCCCGGCGGGCCGAGGTGCTGATGCGGGCCGGTATGGGGCTGGCGCGACAGGTGCAGGAGGCGCGGAGGCTCGAGGGGGCGGATCGCCCTGCCGAGAACGTGCTGACGGCCTGGAAGAGCCAGTCGATCGCCATGCTCGAGAAGGGATTGGCGGCGGCGAGGGGCAAGCCCCCCTCGGCCGTGACCGTGTCGGCGGCCCTGGCACGGTGCCAGTTGGCCATCGATGACGGGGCGGAGAAAGACGTCGATCGTGTTCTTCAACATCCCGACTTTGGTCCGTGGACCGTGGCCAACGGCACACTGCCGCCGGGCGTGTCGGAGTCGCTGGTGGGCAGCACCCTGACGCTGGCGCTGCGGCATTTCATCGGTACGCAGCAGATCGACAAAGCGGAGCAGGCGATGAACCTGCTCGAACAACAGGCCGGCACCGGGGGTGCGGCGGCTGCAAAACTGACCGCGCTCTATCTCTCGATGGGACGGGATCTGCAGGAACAACTGCGGGCGTTGGCAGGCGAGGCCGCCGCTCCGGAGCAGGCCGCCAAACTCCTGGCCGGCTTCGAAACCTTTCTGGACCGGGTGGCGGACCGCGACAAGAAGATTGCGTCGCAGATGTGGGTGGCGAGCACCTACGACGCCCTCGCCTCGGGAGAAGACATGGGGGCGGCCGTCTCGAAATCGCAGCGGGAGAAATACCTCGCCAAAGCGGCCGAGGTCTACGAGCGACTGCTGGAAAGCGGGGCGGCCGAAGTGGCTCAGTATGAGCCGACGCTTCGGATCAAGATGGCGGGGATCTACGAGGATCGCGGCCAATGGGACGAGGCGCGGAAGCATGTCGATTGGTTCCTCACCGATGCCTCGCGGCAAAACATGATCGATCCGCAGATCGCCGCCGCGAAACTGGCCCAGGCCGCGGGCGAGGCGGCGACCGATGCCGATGCTTCGGCCAAGAGTTTCCGCGAGGCTGTCAGCGGCGACACCTCTGGTGGGCGGGTTTCGTGGGGATGGGGTGGCATCGCCAACAAACTGGTGCGGCAGGCATTCTCGGGAGACGACGAGCGGGCGCGACGGGCGCAGGCCCAATTTTTCGACGCCCGGCTGAATTTGGCGCGGGCGCGTCTTGCCTGGGGCGAGAAGTCGGCCGCCAACCGTGACAAACTCCTGGAGATGGCCTTCAACGACGTTGCGATCACCTACAAGCTTTACCCGCAACTCGGTGGCGTAGCGATGCGGGAGCGGTTCGACGCCCTCCTGAAAGACATTCAAAAGGCGCGGGGGCAGGCTGCGGAAGGGTTGGCAGCCATCGATGCGGCTGCGTCGGGAGAAGGCACACAAAGACGTCCATGATTCCTTGGCGGGAACCAACGGTGGGAGCAGGCATGATGATCACGAAATGGCATCGGGATGAGGCAAGAACCGCCGGCGGATGGTGTTCGGCGGGGGCCGTCTGGGTGGCTGTTGTCGTGGCTCTTGCCGTGGGGGCGCCGCGGTCGGCCCTCGCGCAGGCGCCAGGCAGGCTCGTGGCCCCGAATGGCAAGAGCCTGTCGGGCACCATCCTCGGCACGAGCCCGACCGATGTGGAAATTGAAAACGAGGACGGGGACCTGAAGCGGGTGCCCCTCGACAAGATCGCTGAAGTGATCTTCAGCGACGAGCCCCCGAAGCTCGCCTCGGCCCGATCATTCTTGATGCGCGGCCGGCCGGCCGACGCCCTCGGCGAGTTGGAGAGTGTTCAACCGTCGGAATTGGAGGGTGTGTCCCCGCTCGTGCTGGCCGAGATGGAGTATGCGAAGGCCGCGGCCTCGGGCCAGATGGCCGTCGAATCAGGCGATGGTGTGTCTGCGGCGGTCGCCACGGTAGACGGCTTCCTCTCCAAGCACCCCCGCAGTCACCACTTCTTCGAAATGCAGCAACTGCTCGGTGAACTCCGTGCGAAAGCGGGTGACTATGCCGCCGCCATGCAGGCCTTCGACACGCTGGCGAAGGGCCCCGCCTCCTTCAAGATTCAGGCCCTGAACGGGAAGGGACGGATTCGTGTCGAGCAGGGCACGTTTGCCGATGCGGTACGCGACTACGACGCGGCGCTCGCCATCAGCGCCGGCGACGAGGCCAGTCTGGGTCGGAAACGGGAGGCCGCATTGGGTAAGGCCCGGGCGCTCTCTCGTTTGGGGAACCATGCCGACGCGATCAAACTGGCGAAGGCCACCATCGATGCAGCCGATCCGGAGGATCGTAGCCTGCTTTCCCGCGCTTATGTGGTGCTCGGAGGCCTCTACCGTGCGATGGATGGCAAAGATCAGGATGCCCTGATCGCCTATCTGACGGTCGATCTGGTCTACAACACGGTACCCGACAGCCATGCCGAAGCCCTGTTCTACCTCAATGCACTGTGGGGCAAGGCCCGTGAAGAGCAGCGGTCGCGGCAGTGCGGTCAGATCCTTCGCGATGCCTACCCGCAGAGCGGATGGGCCAAAAAGCTTGCTTCCGGCGGCAAAACCTCATGAGAGACCCGGCTCGCATTGCAAGCGGGCGACGGGAAGACATACTCTCCCGAGCCTGAGACGAACATCGAAACGAAGGAGATCAGTATGCGGCAGGGTATCGAACGCGAAGCGCATCAGCCGTCGTCGTGGTGGTGGGCGGTGGTGCGGAGTGGCCGGGTCGCCATGGTGATGGCCGCCCTGGCGGCCGTTGCGGTCGCTCCAACCATGGTGCTGCCTGACGTCGCGTGTGCCCAAGACGATGCGGTGGCCGACGAGGGGGGCGGTGGCGGGGAGAGCGCCCTCATGTACTACGCCAAGGCTTTGGGGCTGGTCTTCGGCCCGGCCTTCCTCCTCCTGTCGTTTTTCTTCGTCTCGATCCTCGTGATGTGCCTTCTCCAAATCCGGCGGGCCGTGGTGATGCCCGAGGCCTTGCGGTCGGAGTTTGAGGCTCGGCTCGATGCGAAGGAGTATCAGCAGGCTTATGAACTCGTGAAGGAAGATGACTCCTATTTCGGCAAGGTGATGGCGGCCGGCATGGCCAAAATCCAGTCGGGCTATCCGATCGCCGTGGAGGCGATGCGGGATGCCGGGGGCGAGCAGGCCATGGCGCTCGAGCACAAGATCAGCTACGTCTCCCTCGTGGGTGCCATCGCCCCGATGCTCGGCCTGCTTGGCACCGTGTCGGGCATGGTGGGAAGCTTCCAGGTGATCGCGCAGTCGGCCACGGCCCCGAAGCCGTCGGAATTGGCCACCGGTATCTCGCAGGCCCTCGTGACGACGCTCATCGGCATCATGCTGGCGATTCCCGCCATCGCCGCCTTTGCGATGCTCAAAAACTGGCTCCAGACCCTCAATGCCGATGTCGACTCGGAAAGCGTGCGGCTGATGTCCCGGTTTCAGGCCGTCGGCAAGAAGTAACGGGGAGGCGGAGCGATGGGGCGGCGGAGTGAAGGGCCATCGACGACCGATGTCGACATGACACCCATGATCGACATCGTGTTTCAATTGATGACCTTCTTCATCTTTACGCTCAACTTCTCCGAGGCCGAGCAGGATGACCGGATTCAGCTTCCCTTGAGTCAATTGGCCAAGCCCGTTCCCGGCCCGGTCGAGAAGCCGATCACGCTCCAGGTGACCAACACCAGTTCCGTGATTTATGCCGGTGAGTTGATTCCGGTGCCCCAGATCGGCGGCTACCTGGAGCGGGAGAAGGCGTCGCTTGTGAATGCCGGACGGCAGCCGGCCGAGGCCACCGTGATCGTGCGCGCCGATGGCCGAGCCAAGACGGGCGAGGTGCAGGAGGTGGTGAAAATCTGCCAGGAAAAGGGCTTCGAAAAGTTTGCCCTGCGGGCCCAGTACGACGAGCGGGAGTGACGCGATGGCACGGCGGGAGTCCAGCTTTGACCGTATCAACCCGGACATGACGCCGATGATCGACGTCGTGTTTCAGTTGCTCACCTTTTTCATGCTCACGCTCAAGTCGGTGATCCCGGAGGGCGACTTCGACATTCGCATGCCGCTGGGCGCCGCGGCAGCGGCCGCTCCCGATGATCAGCTCGTGCCTCCGATTCGCGTGAAGATGACGGCCGCGGCCGACGGGCGGCTGGCCGGCATGACGATGAACGGCAGCCCGGTCCGCGACTTCGAGGATCTCCGCAACAAGGTGGTGGGGATCGTGGGCACCGACACCGGGCCCAATTCGCTCGCCGAAAATACCGAGGTGGAGCTCGACTGCGACTACGGGCTTTCCTACGAGAATGTCGTGCAGGCGATCACGGCGGTGTCGGGCATGGTGCGGGATGGGCAGGTTGTCGAGCTGATCAAGAAGATCAAGTTCACGCCGGTGAAGGGCGGCAAGTAGTGTCGCTCGGGGGTGCCCGTGCCATCTCGCCGGGCGCGAGCCCGCGGGATCGCGCATCCGCCGGCGCCGCCGCAGGCCACCGGGCTCGCGCCCGGTGCTTGCTGCCGAAGCCCGCGCATTCCGCAACCCGCCTCGAAAAAGCCACCGGGCGCAAGCCTCCCCCAACAAGCCGCCGGGCGCGAGCCCGCGGGAT
>CAYZFV010000284.1:0-9960 GCA_964477765.1 uncultured Candidatus Kuenenia sp. | reverse complement strand
GCACCGAGGCCATCTGCGAGTCGCTAGAGACGATCGAACGGATAGCGGGCGTTGCCTCGGCCAGCGGCCGCGCCGCCCGTGCCGGCTCCCTGATCCTGCACGTTGCTGCGACCATGCCCGAACGCGACGACGCGCTGCTCGACGAGGCCCGCCATCTCCTCATCGAGGCCGAGGCGGAGCGGCCGCAATGGCAACGCGTCCAGCTGTTTCTCGCCGAGGCGGAGCGACTCCGTGGCAACCGCGTGGCGGAACGCGAACGGCTGCAGCAGGCGATCGACTGCGGACCGCGACACTCCGCGATCGTCCGCCGCCTCATCAGCCTGCTCGTCATCGACCATCGGTTCGACGCGGCCGCGCGCCTCGCCCTTCCCTCGGCCGCGGAGGTGATCTTCACATCTGAACTGCTCGGCCGTCGCCCCGAGCCGGCAGCCTGGCGGGCGGCCGTCGGCCTGCTGGAATCGCTGGCGTCATCCCAGCCGCTGGCCACGGCCCAACGGGTGCGGCTGGCCGACCTTCGCGACCGTCTGGGCCTGTGGAGCGAATGCCGCGCCGATCTCCAGTCGCTGGCGGCGGCCACCGATGCCGCGCCCACGATCACCGCCCTGCTGGTCGGCAAACTGATCGACCACGAGGAGTTCGCGGCAGCCCGCTCGTGGCTGACAAAACTTCAACGCACGTCCCCCGGCACCGTGGGTCTCCTCATGCTCGAGGCCAGGCTCGCGGCCGCCTCTGACGATCTGGAGGCGGCCGAGTCGTTCTATCGCGCGGTCCTGGCCGACGAAGAAGCCGACGAAGCGACCCGTGCCGTCGCCGCCAACAATCTCGCTTTCCAGCTGGCTACTCCCGCGACTGCCGACGAGGCCGCCGCGCTCATCGACACCGCGATCAACGTCCTCGGCCCCCGGCCCGACCTGCTCGACACCCGTGGTCTGGTGCGGCTGGCGCAGGGCAACGTTGCCGCTGCGGTCAGCGATCTTGAAGAGGCCTGCCTCGTGCCGTCGCTTGCCAAGCTCGCGCACCTCGCCAAAGCGCACGCTGCGCGAGGCGACACGGCCCGAGCCGCCGCCACCTTGGCACGGGCTCACCGCCTCATGGAAGCCTCACCGCACCTGAGCGACCGCGACCGATCGCTCCTTGACGAGGTTGAGCAGGAGGTTTCACCCGCCTTGCAGCGTCCGTGAGCGGGCGAGCGCATCTTCCGCCTCGGCGATGCGGCCGCCCCGCATGCAGGCGACGCTCAGCGCCGTGTAACTAAATGGATCGTTGGGCTCGAGTTCCACGACCCGCCGGGCATGCCGCACCGCATCCTCGTGCCGCTCGAGTCGCGTACACCAGGCAGCCAACGCCGAGTGGGCCAGCGAAAAATCGGGGTGATCCGCCACGACCCCCTCCAGCGCCGTCACCGCCTCGTCCAACTGCCCGGCGTCCTTGAGTTTCTCCGCCGCCGCATATCGATCCTCACGACTCTCCATCCTGCCTCCTCTTCCGGACTGCCCCGAGCAATCGACAGCCTCTCCTGAACACCACAACTTCTTCAGCACCAAATAACGAGCGTCAGAAGTGTACTCCTGAAACCATTCTTTGGTACGCGTCTTTGTTACGCGCGCCATTGGATTGGCTCAGGGATGCCCACGCCCCGAGAGCCGGCCTTGGCGGCAAGCGCAGGCATGGATGCCGAAAGCGCAGCCGGCAGGGAGCGAGCGGAGGCCTGGAGGGCCGTAGCGAGCGTCCGGCGACGGGGCGTGGGCAGCCCTGAGCCGGCTACAAGCAGACGCAGTTCACCCGTGAGCCGTTCCCAGTGGCGAGCCGGGAAGGATGGGCAAGCTGATCAAACGATTCCAAATTGGCATTGAATTCCAGCCCCAAACACGCCGATAAACCCGCACGGCGTGGGTGGCGGCCACGTCACCCGGCCACTCCGGTCGGTCGCAACGCCGTGCATCCGATTCAGGCCGCGAAGGGCGTTTTGTGAGCATTCATCCGCTGGCTGCCGTGAGCCCCGAGGCCCGTTTGGGCGTGGGGGTGACCGTGCATGCGTTTGCAACCATCGAGGCGGGAGTTGAACTGGGTGACTACTGCACGGTCGCCTCGGGTGCCGTCATCAAGTCAGGGGTGACCGCCGGCTGCCACAACGAGTTTGCCGAGCATGCCGTGATCGGCGGCACGCCGCAGCATGTCGCCCGGCCGGAGCAGATCGGCCGCCTCGTGATCGGCGACCACAACGTGTTCCGTGAGCATGTGACGATCCACCGGGCGTTGAAGCCCGAGGCGGCCACCATGATCGGCGACAACAATTACATCATGGCCACGGCCCACTTCGGTCACGATGTCGTCGTCGGCAACAACTGCATCTGTGCCAATGGTGCCTTGGTGGGCGGCCACGTGACGATCGAAGATCGGGCCTTCATCTCCGGGGCGGTGGCGGTGCATCAGTTTTGCCGCATCGGCCGGCTGGCGATGGTGGGCGGCCATGCCCGCGTGGTGCAAGACATACCGCCTTACATGCTGATCGACGGCCAGACGGGATGCGTGGTGGGGCTCAATATCGTGGGGCTGAAACGCAGCGGCCACACGGCTGAAGCAATCGCCGAACTGAAGGCCGCCTATCGCACGATCTATCGCCGCGGCCTGCCGTGGAAGGATGTGCTGGTCGCCCTCGAGGCCGAGTTTTCGAGCGGCCCGGTGAATCACCTGCGGGAGTTTCTCGCCGGTGGCACGCGAGGCTTCGCCCAGGAACGGCGGGCCCCGCCGGCCCCGACCCTGCGGCTGCGGGTTCCCGACGACACGCCCGCCACCGACGTCCGCGCCCGCGCGGGCTGAATCGGGGCGGTCATCGTCGCCGCTCGATGCAATCCATCACATCGAGCACCAGCCGCTCGCCGGCGTGAGGCTCCGTGTGCAAGCCGACCACCTGCACGCCCACCGGCAGGCCACGACTGTCCCGATCGGTTTCCGCGGCGAGCCGGGCCACCGGATCTCGATCTCGGGAGCGACCTGACTCCTCGTCGGCCTGCACCGTCGTGACGGGCACGGCTCCCGCCGGCAAGTCAAACAGGTTGGCCGCCAGACACGGCGTCGCCGCCACCACGAGCCGGCCCGCCGTGCCATGCCGCATCGCGGGTACCGCCGACACCGGGCAGACGATCGCATCGCAGGTCGCCGCGAGTGACTGAAGCCGCGTCGCGAGTGCGGCCCGTGACTGTTCGAGCTGTTGTATTTCGGTAGCCGACCGCGGCCCGGTCACCCGCAAGGCTTCGGCTTCGATCCGTCGGCCGGTGGCCTGCGCGACCGCCGCCAAGGCCGGCCGCCCCCACCGTGGCAGACCGGCCAAGCGCAGGAGCCGCGCCACCTCGGGCACCGGCCGCGAGCCGGCAAAAAGACTCCGCACGTCACGGCCACCGTCGGCCGAGAGAATTGCCAGGTGCAGCCAGGCGGCCTCCTCCCAGAGCGCACCAGAAATCTGTGTCACCTCCGCGCCGGCCGCCGCCAGGGTTGCCGCCGCCTCCCGCACCGCGCGGCGAATCGCCGGCGCGGGCTCGAGTGGACCACAGTCATCAAACCAGCCGATGCGGAGACTTCGAAAGTCGGTCGGGGCTCCCGTCGCTTCGACGCCCACCGCCGCCAAGCCGCTGCGCAGGTCGACCACCTCGGCGGCGAGGAGGCCGGCCCGGGCTCGAACCAGGCGCTGGTGGGGCATCGTGTCGAAACTCCCGCTCGCTCCGAGCGTGGCCGACCGGGGCACGATGCCCGCAATGCCGCAGGCGTGGGCCGGCTGTCGAATGCTCCCCGCCAGATCGGTCCCCAGCCCGAGGGCCACCACACCCGCCGCCACCAGGGCGGCATCGCCTCCGCTCGAGCCGCCAGGATTGCGGTCGGGATGCATGGGGTGACGAGACAAGCCCCACACCGGATTGTCGGTTTCATGGAGAAACATCGCCTGGGGCACATTGGCCTTGCCGACCATCACGCCGCCGGCAGCCCGGAGGCGGGAGACGATTGGCGCATCAGCGGTGTCGATGGCATCGCGCCGCGACCCGATTCCGAGCGTCGTGACCAGGCCGCGAAGCGGAAAGCATTCTTTCACGCTCACGGGCACGCCCGCCAGGATTCCGGGCGGCCGACCCGCCGCGATGGCTGCGGTCACCGCCGCGGCTTCGTCGCGAGCCGCAGCGAGCCGCGGCTGAATCAGCGCATTGAGGGCCGCATGGGTGGCCTGATGGCGGGCCACGTGACGGGCCAGCACCGCTTCAGCGGTCGCGCGGCCATGCACGCAGTCGGCAACAAGCTCCGTGATGCACGGGCCCTCCATGGCTCCTGCACTCAAACTCCGCGCACTCAGAACGGGCCATCCTCGACGGCGGCCACCGCATTGAGCCGCCCACAGTCGGCCGCCCACACCATGTCTTCGGAAAACACCACGCCGGCGGCGGCCACGCGATCTCCGGGATCGGCCCGCGGCGGCCGCCGAGAAATGAGCGACACCGGTCGCAGTGATCCGTCGACCTGCTCCAACGAAAGCGTGGTGTACCAAAACGGCCCCACTTGCCGCGCTCCATCAAGCACGCCCACGAGCAGCACGCCATCAGCCGGCCGCTTCGCGTAGTCGACCCAGTTGCGACACAGCCGCTTCAGGTCGGAGCCGAGCGTTCCCGCGGAGCCGAGCCGCCCATAGAGCCTCGTCACCGCCCCCGGGGTCTCCGTGAGCGGGCGGCCGGAATCCGCCGCCACCGTCTCCAACATGGCCAGTTCCGCTCCCACCCGGGCCAGATCCTTGTACCACGCCACCAGGCCGCGCCGGCGTTCGGCCGGATCGCCCGACTGGTCGCCGGAGACACTCTCCATCGACGCCAGCGCCGCTTCGACGGCGGCCTCCATGCCCGAAAAATCGAGGGCCGGAGGTTCCGGCGAGGCGGCCTCGACCGGCTCCACGAGCGGCGGTTCAATCACCGGCGTCGCGGTCTCGTTCACCATGGCCACGGAATCGATCGCGATTTCGGGGACCGGGAGCGAGGGCTCGGCATCAACTTTTTCGGCCGCATCAGGCTCATCGGCCGCGGCTTCATCCGCTCCCTCGTTGGGTGCGGCGGCAGCAAGATCATCGAGCGACGGCCGAGCCGTATCGGCCGCTGCGGCAATAGCCTGCCCACCCTGCCGCGCCGGCAGCATGAACGATGGCAGCCACGACCGCATGCCGATCGGATCGCGGCCGGTGCCCCAGAGGAGTCCCAACAGGATCAAAAACACGATCGGCAGAGAGAGCAGCCCGCCGATGATCGGGCCGAGCGCGCCGCCACCAGACTTTTTCTTCGTCTTCGCCTTTGGTGGCTTCGTGGCGGCGGTTGCCGCCGCGACCGCCGCTCCGCCCATCGCCAACACGGCGGCCGGCTCGGCATCAGCATCGGCTTCATCGCTCATGAGGAGGGTCTCAGCCACCTCCTCCACCTCCGCGACAGCTTCGACTTCTTCCAGTTCTTCGTCTGCTGCAGGCTCGGCAAAGATGGCCCCGACAAACTCGGTCTCCTCTTCAGCGTCGGCGGCCGGTGCCTCCGCGGCCGGCTCACCGAGCCAGCCGGCAATGTCGTCTTCCACGACCGCTTCGGCCTCCAACGATTCAAAGCCACCTGCTTCGTCGGCCTCGCCAAAGCCCGCTTCGATCACGGCCTCGGGTTCATCGCCGGCGTCGTTCCCGTCGTCGGCCACGGCTTCATCACTGGCACCGACACCGAAGGCGACACCGGCATCCCCATCGAGGCCCTCGAACGAAAACGCCAACTCGTCTTGGGATTCACCCTCGGCATCGTTTCCGCCTGCAGCCTCGAGCCCCGTCCATGGATCGGGGATTTCTTCGTCTTTGTCATCTGCCATGCAACCGCTCTCCGCACCAGGTTTCTCGTCAGATGGCTATCGTACCATCGCGATTTGGCTCTCTGCCACGACCCGCCGGAGCATCCTCATGCCAGGCCGTAGGCCGGCCCATAGCGGCGGGAAAGGCTCTCCACGAGCCACCGCTCTGACACCGGTTCGCCCGTCACCTGCTCGACGAGCGGCCCGGATTCCAGCATCCTTCCGGGGGCATGCACGGTGCCGCGAAGCCAGCCCAGCAGTTCGCCAAACTCCCCTGCCGCCATCTGCCGGTCGAGTCCGGGAAGGCTCCGGCTGGCAGCCTCCATCAGCTGGGCCGCGAAGATGTTGCCCAGCGTGTAGGTGGGAAAGTAGCCGATCAGTCCGGCGCTCCAATGGATGTCCTGGAGCACTCCCTCGGCATCCGTCGGGGGCCGACGGCCGAAGTCTTTCTCAAACCGCTCGTTCCAGGCTGCCGGCAGATCGGCCACCGGGAGATCGCCATGCACCACGGCCCGCTCCAGATCAAACCGGAGCATCACATGGAGGTTGTAGGTGACCTCATCGGCCTCGACCCGGATGAACGACGGCTCCACCACCAGCAACGCCTGCTGCACCTCGGTGGCGGTCGAGTGCCCGAGGGCGTCGGCAAAGGCTTCCTGTGCGACCGGGAAACACCACTCCCAAAACTCCGGCGAGCGGCCGACGAGGTTTTCCCACAGCCGCGACTGCGACTCGTGGATTCCGAGCGAGGCCGCCTCGCCGGGAGGCAGGCCGAACCAGTCGCGGGGCAACCCCTGCTCGTAAAGGCCGTGGCCCGCCTCGTGCAGCACGCCAAACAGCGCGGTCGGCAGATACGACTCGTCCCAGCGGGGGGGGATCCGGCAGTCATCCGGCCCGAGCGTGGAGCAAAACGGATGGTCGGTGGTGTCGAGACGTCCGCGGTCAAAATCGAAGCCGATCCGCTCCGCCACGCGGCGGACAAATCGCTCCTGATCCCGCCGCGGGTAACGCCGCCGGAGGATGGCGTCGCTCGGGCGGCGCGACGCATCGCCACACGCCTGCACGAGCGGCACGATCGCAGACCGCAGCCGCGTGAACTGCTCGGCAATCGCTTTCCAACGCCCCCCCGGTTCGTAGTCATCGAGAAGCGCGTCGTAGGGATCGAGGTCGGGCCGCTGGCAGGCCGCCTGCTCACGCTTGAGGGCAAACACCTTCTCGAGCCACGGGGCGAGCGTCGGCCAGGAGCCTTCCGCCCGGGCCGCCGCCCACGCCTGCTGGGCGTCGACGCAGGTCTTCGCCAGTTCGGTAACCAGCCGCGCGGGAAGCCGGGCCTGCTTGGAGTAATCCTCCAGCATCAGCCGGATCGCCGCCCGGATCTGGGGAGTGCCCTCGGTCGCCAGCCGGCCGGAGGCCAGGGCAGCCAGCATCTCGCCCCGCGCCGGGTCGGTGCGTTTGGCATGGACGAGCCCGGCCAAGGCCGCCGCCTGCTCGCCGCGGTATTCCGCGGCTTTTGGCGGCATCCCCGTGCGTTCATCCCAGCCGAGGGCCGCCTCCACCGAGGCCAGCACGGCCGCCTCGCGGGCTGTTGCGCAGGCCTGCTCAAAGAGGGCTGCTGCCGACAGGTCTGATGCGGAACGAGCCGCATTCGGGGAATCGCTGGAAGATGACTCCATGACCCAGAGTATGCTGGGAACAGCAAAGCGTGACAATCTTTGCGGCCGCCCCGGCAATTCCCAGGCTCGCCCATGCTCGACGCGCTCGTGATCGCCCCCCACCCCGACGACGCCGAACTCGGCATGGGGGGCACGATCGCGCTGATGCGGGCCCAAGGAATGAAAGTGGGGATTCTCGATCTCACCGACGGCGAGCCGACCCCACGCGGCACGCCCGAGATTCGCGCCCGGGAAACGGCCGCGGCCACGGCGGCGCTGGGCCTCGACTGGCGTGACAATCTCGGCCTTCCCAATCGCCGGCTGCGAGCCACGCTCGCCGCCCGCGGAGCGGTGGCCAGCGTGATCCGCCAGACCCGCCCCCGCTGGCTCTTCGCACCCTATTGGGTCGACGCCCATCCCGATCACGTGGCGGCGACCCGCCTCGTGGAGGCGGCGCGATTCTGGGCGAAGCTGACCAAATGCGACCTTCCCGGTGAGCCGTGGCACCCCGAGCGGATCTACCACTACTGGTGTGTCCATCTGAAGCTCGTCCGCCGCCCCGCCTTCGTGGTCGACATCTCTTCCACCTGGGAGACGAAGTGGCGTTCCCTCACCTGCTACGCCAGCCAGTTTCCCGCCGACGCCCCGCAGCCGACGGTGCTCGAGCGGGTGGCGGCCACGGCAGCCTGGTGGGGCTCGGTGATCGGCAAGACCCACGGGGAGCCGTTTTTCGCCCGTGAACCAATCGCGCTCAGTGGCTTTTCCGGCCTCTTGTGACCCCGCCGCGGCCGGCGTCGACCGGTCCTAACCGCGCGGCTGTGCGGCCTGTCTGGATCACAGGGAGTTGGGGGATTCGGCCCGGGAAAGTTCGTGTTTCGGCGGGGTCATGGCCGATACCCCTCTCTGTCGGTCGTTCGGAATCCCGACATGCGCCCCTCCCGGAATGGTGTGATGCCTTCACGCGACGTCAATGTCATCGCGCTCGTCAAGGGTGGCGAACGCTATGTCTTCCTCTACGACGATGACAGTCGCGCGGAAGCGCTGAAGACGCTGGGCCGCTATGCGGCCGATCCCGACCTGAGTTTCTCCTGGTACGACGCGGCGGTGCTTGGCCAGAAGGTGCGGCTCAACACGCCGCGGAGCCAGCGGGCGGGCTTCGTATCGCGGGCCGACCGGAAGGCCGAATAACCGCCGCTCTTGGTGGCGAGGCTGCCCGTGGCACCGGCATCAGCATTTGGCTCGGCGATCGACCGGTTTCTCAAATACCAGGCCGCGGAACGCGGCGGCTCTCCCCTCACGATCAAGAGCTATCGGGAGGATCTTCTTCAGCTCGAGGAGTTTCTCCTGTCGGCGGGCTGCCGCTCCCCGGGTGATGTCTCCAGCGTGATCCTGCGACGGTTTGCCGCCGGCCTCCACGCCGCGGGCTACGCCTCCAGCACGGTGGCCCGCAAACTGGCGAGCATGCGGAGCTTCTTCGCCTTCGGGCATCGCGAAGGCTGGGTGCGGAGCAACCCGGCAAAACCGCTCCGCAGCCCACGGCGATCGCGAAAGCTGCCCAGCTTTCTGACGGGCGACGAGATCGGCCGCCTGCTCGCGGCACCACAGCCGGCCGACGCCGCCGGCATCCGCGACCGGGCGATCCTCGAACTGATGTATTCCTCCGGCGTTCGCGTTCAAGAATTGGTGAACCTCAACGACACCGATCTCGACCTCCGCGGCGGCACGATCCGTGTGCGGGGCAAAGGCCGCCGCGAACGGCTCGGCATCGTCGGCTCCCACGCCCAATCGGCCCTCCGCGGATGGCTGGCGGCGCGACCCACGGCGAAATCTCCGGCCACCGGTCGTGGCATCCAGCCTCTCTTCACCAACAAGTTTGGTACGCGGCTTTCGGTCCGCGGTGTGGCCCGCCTCTTGGAAAAGCATCTCACCACCGCCGGCCTCGTGGGCCGCGCCAGCCCCCACACGCTCCGGCACAGCTTCGCGACCCACCTCCTCGACGCCGGCGCCGACATCCGCAGCGTGCAGGAACTCCTCGGCCACAAGAGCCTCGTGACCACACAGATCTATACGCACGTCACGACAGCCCGCCTCCTGGAAGCCTTCGACCGGGCGCACCCAAGGGCACGATAGGCTCGCCGAGAGACCGGCTCAACCGGGTGGCTTACGCCAACGGCTTCCGTTGCTCCAGCGAGGGGTTGCCCGTGCCGCGCGACCGATCGCTACACGAGGCCGCGGCGGACGGCCCAGACGGCCGCCTGCGTGCGGTCACTGACCGCGATCTTGCGGAGGATGTTTTGCACGTGCTCCTTCACGGTTTCCACGCTGATCGTCAACGACTGGGCGATCTCCTTGTTGGAGAGCCCCAGCGCCATGTGCCGCAGCACCTGCGTCTCCCGCTGCGTGAGCGGAATGTCGGGATCGGGAGCGGCCACCCGGTTGGCCATCGTGGTGGCGACCCGCCGCA
>CAYZFV010000283.1:0-17129 GCA_964477765.1 uncultured Candidatus Kuenenia sp. | reverse complement strand
CGCTTACCCGCCTTGCCGGCCACGCGAAAGCAGTCGACATCGCCGGCGGCGTTTTTCGACAGCGTGCCGCGAACGGTGACAGTCGGCTCGACCCGCAGGGCCGTTTCGATCGTGTCGTTGGTATTCTCTTTTTTTTCCTCTTCGTCGATCACCGGGAAAGGGCTTACGAACACGGTGCCCATCGATGAAAGCCCGACCGCAGTGAGCACGCGGAACGGATGCTCGCCTGATCGACAGTCGGAAGCGACCTCAAGTTGGCAGACGAGCCGCTTCTTCGCGGCATCAAACTGCGTACCCACGCAGCGAATTCCAGGCGCAGCGCTCGGGTTTGCCTCGGAAGCCTCCCACGGGGCGAAGGTCGCCGGCGGGTAAAACACGATCTCCGAGGCCTCGTGGTGCCACGGAGCCACGACGATTTCGCACGTCGTGCCGCGGCCAACGAGCCGTGGCTTCACGCCATCGATCCACGGGTCAGCCGACGCATCGGCAACCGCGAAGAGAACGAGAAGCACTGGCACAACAAACCATCGAGCGAACCTGTGCACGGAATCGCAACTCCTCAAAAGATACGCCAGCCTGCATTTCAACCCACCAACGCCTCGACAACCTCGGCGTCTTTCACAATCTCGATCGGCCGCGTGCCAAACGCGACAAGTTCCTTGTTTGAGTCGATCCCCATCTGGTGGTAGATCGTGGCCATGAGGTTTTCGAGGGGCACCGCATCGCGGGCGGGCTCCCCGCCGGTCGAATCGCTCGCACCGTAGATGAGCCCCGGCTTGAAACCGCCGCCGGCGAGCATCATCGAATAGACGCGGGCCCAGTGGTCGCGGCCGCTCTCTTTGTTCACCTTCGGCGTGCGACCAAACTCGGTCGTCACCCACACGAGCGTTGAGTCGAGGAGACCGCGCTGCTCCAAGTCGGTGACGAGCCCGGTGATCGCATGATCCAGCGGCCTCATGAGATCGAGGCACGTCCCCCGCACTCCGGAGTGGCAGTCCCACGAACCGTATTGAAGCGTCACGAATCGCACGCCCGCCTCGACGAGCCGCCGGGCGATGATCAGCCGTTCGGCAAGCCCTTTTGATTGGTACTGGCCGTTGGGCCCCTTCACGTCGCCGGTGGCCGCGCTCCCATAGAGTTCAAAGGTCTGTTCCGTCTCGCCGTCGAATGAAAACGCCTTCTGCGCATCGGTAGAGGTGAGAAGCGAATAGGCGCGGGCATGAAACTCGTCCATCGTGTCGAGGAGCACCGGATTCGCCTCGAGAGCCCGAATCCGCTGGTCGACGACGTCGCGGACTCCCCGCCGCCGGTCGAGCTGCTCGAGCGAGAGGCCGGCCGGCAGAGAGAAGTCGCGGACCTTGAAACCCTTCTTCTGAGTGCCCGGGTCGCCACCCGTCTCAAACGGGCCGTGGATACTCGGCAGAAATCCGGTGCCACCAGCGAAGTTGTTTTTGCCAGGGATGGCGATGTAGCAGGGGAGTTCGCCGCGGGCCCCGAGCTCGTGCGACACGATCGAGCCCATCTGAGGGTAATCGATCACCGCCGTGGGGGTGTAACCGGTGTAGAGATGGTAGGTGGCGAGCGCGTGGTCGGGGATTTTTCCGACGACGCTGCGGACCACGGTGATCTTGTCGGCGATGCCGGCCAACTGCGGCAGGTTGTCGCTGAATACCTCGCCGGTTTTCGTCTTCACCACGCCGAACGAGCCGCGGTATTCGACCGGTGCCTCGGGCTTGGGGTCGAACGACTCGTGATGGGGAAAGCCACCGGGCAGGTTGATCTGAATGACACTCTTGATTCGCTCCGGCAGTTTTCGCTGGGTGAGATTGCCACCCACGACAGATGCCTCGCCACGGGCTGACTGGAGGTTCAAACAGTCAGCGAGCGACAATCCAAGCCCGGCAAGGCTGCCGGCCTGGAGCACAGCCCGTCGCGGCAGACGCCGAAAGCCCACGCAGCCTCGAGCCGGTCTACCTGAAGGCCCAACCCTCGAGTACTGATCATTCGGTTTCATAATAGCTCTATCTCCATGGCCTTATAGGTTTCGCTGCACACTTCAGACTCGTTTTCTTGGCCTTCACTTGTTCGTGACGGATGCCGTGGACTGCTTCACCTCGCGTCGGGATCCCGCGACCTCGAAGGAAAGCAAGTTCGCCCCCCCGTCGTTGACCTCCGCCGTCAGCCCGGACGTATCGGGGTTCTCGTACTTTGCCGGCATCACAGGCGTCTCGATCGGTGTTCCCTCTCCGTCGTATCCTGTAACGATCCACGTTGAAATCGTCACCTTGTGATTTCCCGACACAGCGCCATCACCATACCGCCAGGTTGTCAACGTAAACTTCCCGGCATCATCAGTCTTTCCGCTTGCCGCGAGGTTGTGAGACTCCGAATGGAGCGTCACGACGGCCCCGGCTGCCGGTGCTCCATTCCACGTGACCGTTCCTGTTGTCTTGAAGACTGGCGGCCGACTTTTCGACCACTTGTCTTCAAAGTGGCGGGAGCACCCTGCAAGCGACACCGAGGCAAGGATCCAGGCGCCGACCAGTATTGACTGACTGAAACAATCCAAAGCCAAAGGACTCAAAACTTTTTTCATGGGAAAACCTGTTCTTTCCAGTTCGTGGGTTTAGGGTCACAGATCATTCACTGACACTGGCTGCCCATCGCCGCGGCATCCCAGGCGGCCCCAGACCCCATATGGCCCGACACCGCCAGAGAGCGTATTTCGCTCGGTTCCGGACCGACTGCCACTCTCAATGTTTTGAGAGATAAAGCGCGTTGCTCCATCTGCCATGGCGGCATTCACTCCCCCCTGATGCCAGCTGCGGGCGGTGTGAATCGAGGAACTTGTCTGGCTTGAACATGAGGGGCCGTTTGGAGCAAGCACTGTATTGAACGACCAATAGACCCAACGCCCCCAGGTCCAATTTCCTCCAGGCGCACGTGGCCCACCGAGCAGACCGATCGTTCCATCCTCAACGAAGCGATCACCCCGCCAACTCGTAAAACAATTGTTTGGATTGCCGTAGTTGCTCGTTGACGTGGCGGACCGGCCGTTAGCGGTGGCCCATGTTGTGCCATCACACGTTGTACAGGCGGCCATGCCCGGAGGCTGTGTCACGCCTCCGCTGAGTTCTGGCCGAACAATCTCAGCGATCGCGATTGTGCTCGAGAGCCCGTCCGTGATGTCTTTAAAGCCCAGCCGATGGTCCGTTTGTGAAAAAAGGCCCCGGATTTGCGCGGTCTGATTCATCCCGCTAAACGTATCGCCGGCACTGAAGCCAAAGTTCGAAGCTGGCCGTTCTTTCCGCGTGACCTGGTCCATCAGCGGCGTCGGATCAGACGGACACCTGAATTCCGCCTTCTCGCGATTCGCACCCTCAGCACTGTTCGACTTGATAATCACGTCATACAGACCCTGCTCCTCGATGAAGGGCAAAATCTGCACATATGGGCTCCATCCCCAACCTCCTGTCTTATTCCCTGCCGTCAATACCTTGAAGGCGTCGACGTGGCTATGCAACGCGAGGGCCAGCTGCTTGACGCGATTCAGGCACGATGTGCGTCTCGCCGATTCACGCGCTGCCTGCACGGCCGGCAAGAGCAGGCCGATGAGCACACCGATGATCGCAATCACCACCAAAAGCTCAACAAGCGTGAAGCCCGGCAAGACGAGGGCCGAGCGGCCACGCCGCAACGAGATGGTTGAACAGATCATGATTAGTTCCCCCCCGAATACTTAAAGGCAAAGAAAAGAAATATAGATCGATTCAAGAACTCCCGGCGGTCAATCGCTGCCGATCAATGGTTGAAAAGAAATTCCGTCGAGTTAAGCAGGCTCCAAAAGATGTCTTCATAGACGGCCTGGTCCTTGGGCGTCCCTGCCGCCATCTCCACGAAGCCCGCGAGTTCCTCGGGCGTGGGCTTACGGGAGAGCGTGCGGATGAACAGCCCCGTCACGATCTCCTCGGGCGTTGATTTCGTCTCGATCAGGCTTTTCACGACACCACCCGACGCGAGCCTGTCGCGGACCGTGTCGCCCACCACGAGGTGCATCGCCTGCGAGAGCGTGGGGTTTGACTTCGTCTCACAGGCACAGATCGTGCCACGGCTCGAGCGGCCGAACGTGCCGAAGAACGGGTCACCCACATTCGGCCCGCCAGTGCCGCCGCTGGTGCGCGGATAATACTCCACCGCCTTCGTACCGGCCGGCCAGTTGGGCAGATTTCGTGGCACGCCCGTCACCGCCACCACAGAGTCGAGAAGCACGTCGGCCCGCAGCCGCCGCAAATGGGCGTGCGAAAACTGCCGCGTGTCGCCGGCGTTCGACGGCGTGGGCTGCACCGAGAGTTGGTAGACCCGGCTGGTGCAGATGTCGCGGACAAACGCCCGCAGATCAAACTGTAATTCCACCAGCCGCTTGGAGAGCGCATCGAGCAGCGGGGCATTGGTGGGTGGATTGCTGACCCGCATATCGTCCACCGGCTCGACCACGCCGCGGCCAAGAAACTGCGCCCAGATCCGGTTGGCCAGATTTTTTGAGAAGATCTCGTTATCGGGAGCGGTGAGCCAGGCTGCCAACGCCGGCCGTGGGTCGCCCTCGGCCCCGACGGGATCGGCGGCGCCGAGCGTCTTCGCGTCGCGTGGCTTCCCGTCCACGGGATTCGGAACGCGGTTGGTTTCCTTCCAGTAAATCCGCTTCTCCCGCGGCTCGACACCCGGCTTCCACTTCACCCCCGTGAAAAAGCTGACGAACCCGTAGTAGTCATCCATCGTCCAGCGGTCAAAGGGATGGTTGTGGCACTCGGCGCACTGGATCTGCACGCCGAGAAACATCTGCGAGAAGTCGGCGGCGAGCTGCTTCGGCTCAGGCCGCGGCTTGTGGACGAGCATCGTGTAGAGATTGGCCGGGCCGTTGACGATATTGGGCCCCGAGGCCGTCACCATCTCCGCCACGAACTGGTCGAGCGGACGGTTCGCCCGCAGCTGGTCGCGGATCCAGGAGGCGAACTTGTCGGCCGCCTTGATCACCGTGCCCTGCGGCGCGTAGTTGCCGCCGATGATCCGCAGCTGCTCCGCCCAGAGCCCGGCCTGGTAGTCGGCGAAGTCGGTCGTGGCGAGCAATTCATCGATTTTCTTGGCCCGCTTGTCGGCCGAGGTATCGGCCATGAAGGCCTCGTATTCTTCGACTGTCGGCGGCCGGGCGACGAGATCAAGCGTGACGCGGCGCAGAAACGTCTCGTCATCGCAGAGATCGGAAGGAACGATCCGCAGTTTCTCGAGCCGGTCGAAGACGAGGCGGTCGATGAAGTTGTTGGCCGGCGGATTCGGCCAGGAAAAACCCTCGGCCGGTGGCAGAACGATCACCTCGGCGCCGACCGTGAACCGGCTGAAACGGGCGAAGACATTCGTGTCGCCCGGCCCCTTGGCCGTCACCCGGCCATTCGCGTCGATGTCGGCCACGCTCGGATTGTTGGAGAAGAAGCGGGCGAGGTCGGTGACGTCGCGGGAAGAGCCATTCGAGTAGCTCGCTTTCACGCGGGCCGTTCCCTGGCCGCCGATCTCGGTGAAGAGCACGCTCTCCTTCGGGAGGGAAATGCCCGTCACCTCCGGCACTCTTCCCACGTCGTCCGGTGCTCCGGCCGCGATCCAAGCGGCCAGCGTCTTGTACAGTTCGCTGTCTTTCTCGAAGAGTTTGCCGCCGGTGTGCGGCACCGCGCCCGTGGCTTTCAGGAGCAGGAGGCTTTCGGAGGGCATCGCGGTGTTGACCCGACGACCCGGCATGTCCTCGACCGTGCGGCGGTAGTCGCCGGCGGGGTCGTAGCCAAACAGGGAGAGCATGTAGCCGTCTTTTCCGCGGGCGGAGCCGTGGCAGGTGCCGGCATTGCACCCAGCCCGGAAGAACACCGGCATCACGTCGCGGCGGAAGCTCGGGACGGCCGCAGGTTCGGCGGGTGGTTCAGCCGCCGGTGCAGCGGCGACAGCAGTTGTGAGGAGCGATGCAAGCGACATAGCAAGAGCAGCGCAGGATCGCACGTCAGCCCGCCGGCTCGCGCCGGCGGCTCCCTGTGGGCCGAAAAATGAACTGCCTCCCCATTTACTGATCATGTCACAACCTCGGGTCGATGCGCAGCGTGCCCTTGCCGGCACGTTGGCGGATTTCCTGGCCGGCAGCCTTCACACGCAGTTCACATTCGAGGCCGTTGACAGCACCGAGCAAGGCGTCGTCGCTGGCCTCCACCTCGAAGGCGATCTCCTTGGACTCTCTCGTGAACGTAGGGGACGGCCCCACGACCGTCACGCCCTTGGGCAGCCCCAGCAGCTTCGCCTCGGCTTGTCCGTCGAACGGGGTCTTGGGCGTCACGGAGAATGCGAACGTCGTCCGTCCGCCGCGGCGGACGCTCGCAGGCGCGCTGGCCAGTTCCACAAATGGCTCGGAAACCTCGATCTCGATGAACTGTGACGACACGCGGATCGCGCCGAAGCCGGCGTGCGAGTTGCCACCGACTGTTGTGGCCATCACATACAGGGGTCCCTTGCCGAGCGGAGCGTTGCGATCGGCGGAGATCGTCAGGGTCGCCTCGGTGGCACCCGAAGGGATCAGCTCTTTGGGCGGCAGACCGACGCCGTTCGGGCCGAAGTCGGCCTGAAACTCGACCGGCTCGTCGAAACCCGGCCGCCGCGTGAGCTTCACAGGAATCGCCAGTTCGCCCCCCCGCACCACCGGCGCGGTCGGCTGCTCGAGATCGATCGCCATCGGGGCGGGCTCGGTGACCGCCATCGCAAACCGGTCGGTCCGGAGAATCCGCCACGCGCTGCCGTCGGAGTGGTTTACGAAGGGCACCGGCTGCTGGCAGCCGCTCTCGAGTTTCACGGCTGGATCGGCGGCCCGGGCCTCGAGCGTGATGATGCCCGAGCCCGGCTTGGCATCGGCGTCGGCGACAAACTGCACAGGCCACCTAGGCATGCCGTGCCGCTCGAGAATCGGGATTGCCGACACCTGCGGTGAGACCAACCGCACGCCCTCGGGCAGGCCCCGCGCCACGATGTCAAGCGGCCCCGCGTACGTCGTGCCCTGGCCTTTGGGGATGTCGAGCGTCACCGTCCAGCGACTCCCTTGCGGCACAGCCAGGCCAGTCGAGCGGGGCATTTCCGACCACGTATTGAAGCTCTGGCTCTGGGCCACGAAATACACCGTCTGCGGCGGCGTCTCGATTTCGATGCGGTAGATGGCGGTCGGCCCACCACCACCCGACACGTCGCTGACATCGAGCAGATATTCGCCGTCGAGCTTCGGCTCCCAGATCACCGACGGGTCGAGGACGTCCTTGAAGCCGCCGCCCGCGCGAATGTTCGTGCCGAAGAGATCGCGTTCGCGGCCGCCGGCGTCGTCGGCCTCGGCTTCAACAGCACCGGGCTTGCCGTCTGGCCCGATGGGCCGGATGCGGATCGCCGGGTCGATCGGATGACCGAGAGCCGATCCCCAAACCCGCACGCGGTACCGGTCGCCCTTGCTCACAGTCAGCCGGAAGGCGTCTGTGTCGCCGGGCTTTTCGATGACGCCGTTGAGGGCGATCGGCAGCGCAAGCACGCGGGTCTCGGCGGCGTCCTGGTCTTCGAGCAGGTTGTCGCAGGGGCTGGACCGCAGCGCAAGCGGCGAAGGGGCATCGCCAAAATACAGGACCGTGCCCGGCGACGCCGGCATCGCGACCGTCTCCTTGAGGTCGCCAAGCGGGTCGCCGAGGAGCGTCGTCGTGAGCGGCTTACCCGCCGGGCCTCCGGCCGGGTAGGCGGCGAGGGGCCGACGGAATGTGCCGATGTGAACGGCGTAGGGGATTGCCCGGGGCTGGTTCTCCGACTGCCGGACCTCGACATAAACATGTCCGCCGGTTAAATCCTCGGGCACCTTCAGGCTTACGACCGGATCCTGCACGTGAAGGGCATTTTCATCGTTGGCGGCAAGCTCCCGACCCGTCTCGTCAAGAATCCGCACAGCGAGATCAAACTCCGCACCGCCGAAATGGATGTCAGCCAGCCGGGCGCAGTCGACCTCGACCGAGAGCCGCGAGCCGGGAGAAGCCGGCACCTTGAAGACATCGGTATCGACGGTGCCATAAATCGTGACGTTTGGCTCGACCGCCTGCGCCGTGGCGATCGTGTCGTTCGCGGTCGTCGTCTCGGCGACCACCGGAAACGGCGTGACATGAAACGAGTTGAGCACCGAGAGCGCGGTTGCCGTCCGCAGCCGAAAGGGGTGTTCGCCCGGCTCGCAGTCGGGGGCGATCTCGAGCACCACCTTCACCTGCTCTTCGACCCGCCCACCATGGGCCAGGCCGCGGGGATACTGCATCTTCGGCAGCGGTTCGACACGCACGGCACGAATCCCCGGCTTGTAGAAGACGAGGTCCTGCGGGTCGGCCAGATGCATGCCCTGAATCACGACCTCGACGGTGGTGCCCCGCTGCCCGATCCGCGGCCGCACCCACTCGACATCCTTGGCGGCGGCGACCGCAGCGCCGGCGACTGCCACGGCTACCGCCATGAGCAAGGTCCCGCACCAGTTTTGGGGATAGGCGTGCATATCAGAGCCTCGGATCAATGCGGAGCGTGCCCTTGCCGGCCCGTTGGCGGATTTCCTGACCTGCGGCCTTCACGACCAACTCGCACTCGAGGCCTGACACGGCGCCCAAGAGCGCGTCGTCGGTCGCTTCGATCTCGAAGGCGATCTCCTTGGCATCGGGCAAGATCTTCGGCGGCGGGCCCACCACGCCGACCCCCTTCGGCAGGCCGAGCAACATCGCTTCGGCCTCACCCTCGAAAGGGCTCTTCGGCGTCACCTTGAAGGCCACTCGTGCGCGTCCACCGCGACGCACGCTTGCCGGCTCGCTGGCCAGTTCGACGAACGGCTCGGCCACCTCGATCTCGATCAACTCGGACGACACACGAACGCGGCCCGCACCGAGGTAATCGTTTCCTCTCGGCGTCGTGGCCATCACGTAGAGCGGCCCCTTGCCGAGCGGCGCGCTCCTGTCGGCCGTGATTCTCAAGGTGGTCTCCGTGGCCCCGGATGGGATCAACTCTTTCGGTGGCAGTCCAACGCCACTCGGAGCAAAGTCGGCCTGAAACTCGACCGGCTCGTCATACCCCGGCTGTCGCGTGAGCCTGACCGGTATGAAGAGTTCGCCGCCCCGCACGAGCGCCGCCTTCGGCTGCTCCAGGTCGATCGCGATCGGCGCGGGCTCTGTGACCGCCATCGCAAACCGATCGGTGCGGACGACCCGCCACGCGTCGCCGCCCGAATGATTCACAAACGGCACTGCCTGATGACAGCCGCTCTGGAGGCTCACGCCCGGGTCAGAGGATTTGGCCTCGAGCGTCACAATGCCGCAGCCCGGTTGAGCACTCCCATCCGCCACGAGTTGCACCGGCCACTTTCTCGCGTTTCCCGGCACCCGCGGCGAAACGAGCCGGACCCCCTGCGGGAGCCCCGTGGCGACGATGTCGAACGGGCCTGCATCCGTCGTTCCCTGGCCCCTGTGGAGATCAAGTGTGACGGTCCACCGCCCCCCCTGTGGCACGGCAAAACCTGTGGCCCGCGTGCCTTCCACCCAGTCAAAGAACCTGCTCTGGGCGACGAAATGCACGGCCTGGGGCGGGGTGTCGATCTCGATTCGATAGACGGCAGTCGGCCCGCCGCCCCCGGAGGAGTCACTGATTTCGAGCCGATACTCGCCATCAGCCTTCGGCTCCCAGATCACCGACGGATCGAGCACGTCTTTGAGGCCGCCTTGAGCGCGAAATACCGTTCCGAAGAGATCGCGGTCGTTGAGCGTACGCGGATCGGCGTCATCGGCCTCGACTTCGAGAGGCCCCAGTGTGCCGTCGGTGGCGATCGGACGGATGCGGATGATCGGATCGATGGGGTGACCCAAAGCCGACGCATAGACGCGCACGCGGAAGCGGTCGCCCTTTTTCACCGCAAGCCGAAAGGCGTCGGCGTCGCCCGGCGTGTCGACGATGCCGTTGAGCGCAACGGGCAGCGTGGGCACGCGAGTCTCGGGAGCGTCGCGGTCTTCGAAAACATTCCCGAAGGCTGATGACCGCAGCGCGAGCGGTGACGGGGCGTCGCCAAACCAGGAGAACGTCCCTGGTGTGCCAGGCACGGCAACCGTCTCGGCGAACTCGCCAAGCGGATCCCCCAGGAACGTCGTCGAGAGCGGCTCTCCAGAGGGGCCGCCGGCCGGATAAGCCGCCAGCGGCCTGCGAAAGGTACCGATGTGAACGCTGTAGGGAATCGCACGCGGCTTGTGGATCGACTGCCGCACCTCGACGTAGACATGACCACCTGGGAGATCATCGGGCAGCCTCAGGCTCACCAGTGGATCCTGAACATGAAGAGCGTTTTCATCGTTGGCGGCCAAGACCCGGCCTGTTTCGTCGAGGACGCGAAGAGCCAGATCAAACTCCGCGTCGCCGTAGTGAACGTCGGCCAGGCGCACGCAGTCGACCTCCACCGAAAGACGCGAGCCGGGCTCGGCCGGCACCTTGAACACACCCGTGCCGACGGTGCCGAGAACGGTGACGTTCGGTGCCACCCCCTGGGCTGTGGCAATCGTGTCGTTCGGCTCACTCGTCGCCGCCAACACAGGAAAGGGTGACACATGAAACGTCGCCAGCAGCGAGAGCGCGCTCGCGGTCCGCAGGCGGAAAGGGTGCTCGCCCGGCTCGCAGTCGGCCGCGATCTCGAGCACCGCCTTCACCTGCTCCTCCATGCGGCCACCATGCACGAGCCCTTGGGCGTGCTGCATCTTGGGGAGTGGCTCAACGCGTACGGCCCGGATACCCGGCTTGAAAAAGATAAGTTCTTGTGGGTCAGACAGGTACATGCCCTGGATGACGACCTCGACGGTCATGCCCCGCTGACCGATCCGCGGCCGCACCCACTCCACGTCCCGCTGCATGCTGCCAGCCATCGCCACCGGGCAAGCCATAGGCACCAAAACCGTGAGGGCCGAGGTGATACTGACACGAAGCAAGACCCACCGACCTGCGCCGGGGGCCTTGCTTGGACCCGTTCGCCACACCTCGCCGAAACGTCTCACGTGATAAGCCCTGCCGCCAGCTTGCCGTCCTTGATGATCTCGATCGGCCGCGTACCGAAGGCGACCAGTTCCTTGTTGGCATCGATCCCAAGTTCGTGATAGACCGTGAACATGAGATCTTCGAGCGTGACGCCGTCACGCATCGGCTCATTGGCCACCGAGTCGCTCATGCCATAGGTCAGCCCCCGTTTGAAGCTGCCGCCGGCCAACAGCATGGAGTAGCAGCGGGCATGGTGGTCGCGGCCTGAATCCTTGTTGATCTTCGGCGTGCGACCAAACTCGCTCGTCACCCAGAACAGCGTCGAGTCGAGCAGGCCGCGGCGGTCAAGGTCGGTCACGAGGCCGTAGATCGCCTGGTCGAGCGGCGGCATGTAGTCGTCGCAGCATCGCTTCACATCGACGTGGCAGTCCCACGAGCCGTAGTTGATGGTGATGAACCGAGTGCCGGCCTCGACCAGCCGACGGGCGATGATCAGCTGCTCGGCCAGGCCCTTGGGGTGGTACTTGCCGTCGGGGCCGCGGGTCCGGCCGGTCACTTCGCTGCCGTAGAGCTCAAACGTCTCGTCGGTCTCGCCCTCGAAGGAAAACGCCTTCTGGGCGTCGGCTGAGGTGAGCAGTTCGTAAGCCTTCGAATAAAAACCGTCCATCGTGTCGAGCGTGGCAGGATCGGCCTCGAGAGACCGGATCCGCTTCTCGATGAGCTTGCGGGCCTGCTGCCGGCGGTCGAACCGGTCCATCGTGAGCCCCTCGGGCAGCGAGAAATCGCGGACCTTGAAGTTCTTTCCTTTGGCGGGGTCTTCCCCCGTCTCGAAGGCACCGTAGCTGCTCGACAGAAATCCGGTGCCACCCGCATAAGCACCCTTCACCGGAATGGCGATGGACGGTGGGAGAAGCCCGCGCGGGCCGAGTTCGTGCGAGATGATCGCCCCCATCGACGGGTAGTCGATGACGGCCGTGGGGATGTAGCCGGTGGAGAGATGGTAGGTCGCCAGGACGTGATCGGGGATCTTGCCCACCATCGTGCGGACGACCGTGAGTTTGTCGGCGATCTCGGCCGACTTGGGGAAATTGTCGCTGAAGATCTCACCGGTGTTCGTCTTTACGACGCCGAACGCACCGCGGTATTCCACCGGTGCCTCCGGCTTGGGGTCGAACGACTCGTGCTGCGGGAAGCCGCCGCCCAGATTCAACTGGATCACGCTCTTGATCCGCTCGGGCAACTTGCCCTTCGCGGCCTGAGCGGTGTAGGCCGCTGTGGACCCTGCGGCCTCGCCATGGGCGGCCCGGGCCCGGAAAAAATCCCCCAGCGACAGCCCGAGGGCTCCCAGGCTCCCTGCCTGAAGGGCAGCCCGGCGCGGCATTTGGCGAAAACCGGCACATCCGCGGTGAAAATCACGCATGATTGCTGCTCCAAAAAAATGGACGATCGTCCGATGATTTGCACTATCCCCTTTTCCCCCGGTCGAAGCCCCGAACTTTGGACATTGTGGCAAAAATTGATCGTGTGCCACCACGAAAATGATCCAGACTTGTTCAAAACACAGGGAATCGCAATGTCCAAACGCCTATCTGCGCCGGGGGGAGGGATAGGCTATCCGCATGCCAGACGTCCCCCGCAGCCCTGATCGCCCGCCGCAGGATCGCTCCCAGGAGCGGTTTTTGTCGCTTTTTCTCGCCAGCGAGAGGGAGGTGTACCGCTATGTCTGCGCAATCGCGCCGGCCCGGGGAGATGCCGACGAAATCATGCAGCAGACAGCCGTGGAACTCTGGCAAAAATTTGACCAATTTGACCTCACGCTCCCATTCACGCCGCTGGCCTGCCGGTTTGCGCTCAACGTGGCCAAGCAGTGGCTGGAGCGGAAGCGCCGCTGGCGAAACCTGTTATCGGACGGGCTGGCGGAGCGAATCGCCGATCGCCACGACCAACTACAACCAGCGCTCCAGGAGCGGATGCGGCACCTTGAGGCCTGCCTTGAAAAGCTCGCTGCCGGTCAGCGCTCGATCATCGAGGGCTATTACTTCCGGCGGCTGACGGTCGATCGCGTGGCGACCGAGGCGGGCCGCACCGTCGACGCGGTCTACAAGGCGCTGCAACGAATTCGCCATACGTTGCAGGAATGCATCGAACGGGCCGAGCGGTTGGAGGGAGCCCGATGAGGTTTCCCTCGCCCGGGTTTGATGATGCCGTCGCCGCGGCCTGCCACGGCACGGCCGCCGATGACACGCTCACCGCGCTGGCCCGGCTGCTCCGAGCCGATGATGCCGCGCTCGATGAATATCTGCTGCGGACCGAACTGCATGCCACGCTGCTCACGTCGGCCCATCTCGGCGAGCCGGTCGATCTCGCATCGCTCGCGGATCTCGCGCTTTGCGACGGTGAGGCCGGCGACCGGCTCGCCCGCAGGCAGAGCAGTCGACGGGGCCTCATGGCGGCCGGCTGGGCTGGAGCGACGCTGCTGGGTCTGGCCATCGCCCTGATCACATGGTTGTCTGCCGGCTCTGATACCGCGCCGACGCAGCCCGGCAAGCGGCCCGCGTCACCTGTGTCTGCTCCATCAACGGCCGCGCCGAGCGTGGCCCGGATCATCGGGTCCTTTGTCGGCCTCGAGGGCGTGCAGTGGGTCGCTGCCGACACGATCGTCAACGAGGGCGACCCGCTGCGATCGGGCCAGCGGATCGAACTGGCCAGCGGCAGTGTGCGACTCCATTTTGCCAGCGGTGCCGCCGTACGCTTGATCGGCCCGGCCATCTTCGAGGCCGAGTCGCCGCTCACGGCGATCCTCACGATGGGCCGCGTCGCCGTGACGGCCGACACACCCGAATCGAAGGGGTTCACTATCCGCACACGAACCGGCCGCATCGTCGACTTGGGCACCGAGTTTGTCGCCGAGGCACTTCCCGACGGCCGCTGCCGGATTGGGGTGTCGTCCGGCATGGTGAGCTTCCATCCCGGCGATCGCGTCGCTGGCCATCTACTGCGGGCCGGCGACCTGATGGAAATCGAGCCGGGGCATCGCCAGGTAATCACGCGGATCGAGCAGGGCGACGAGACTCCCGCCTTCGGGTTTCCCACGATCGAACCGCCGACGGCCGACGACCTCGCCGATGTGGGGCAGGGCCGGGCCAGCATCCGCTGCGTGCGGGGCCGGCTCTATGAGAATCCGCGGAAAAGCATCGCAAGCGCGGCCGCGACCATCCTGCTTGACGGGAAAGGCCAGTCGAATCCCGACGCCCCGGAAGAGTCGCTCTATTTCGCCGACAACGAGACAGGCGGCCTGCTGGTCGATCTCGGCCAGCCGACCACGGTGAAGAAGGTCAACGTCTATTCATGGCACCGCTGCCTCAATCCGGGATTCAATCCGGCTCTTCGGGAGGCGCACCGTGAGCGGGCCGCCCAAAACTACGTGCTCTACGGTTCAGCGGCGGCCGAGCCACCGGCCGTCGATGGCGCCCCTGCCGACGCGGGCTGGACGCTGATCGCCCGCGTCAACTCCGACGAGTATTTCGGCCTCGCCGGCATCGCCCGGCCGGCCCAGCAGGCCTCGTCGATCACGTCGGCCCGCGGCCCGCTCGGCGAGTATCGCCATCTGCTCTTCGTGGTGCAGCCGACGCCGGGCGTCAATCACGACGGCCGTGAACTCAACTTCACGACGTTCTTCGGCGAGATCGACGTCTACGCGGAGTGATTGCGCATCCTGCGATCACATGGCGATATCCCTGCCAGACGAGCGGCAACGGCATTTTCCACCGCGCCGTGGTGGAAAATGCTACTTTTTCCACCGCGGCAACCAAAGATATGCCGCCGCTCAGGAACCACTTCGTTGACGTTCTCGCCCTACGCGGCCGCGTCTACCAGCGACCCGTTGCACCACACCCGCACGCCTGACCGGTGGGCAAACTGAACCGACTCCGGCGGTATGGCGTCGCACGCCACGAGCGGAATGGCAGCAAGCCCCGCCTTGCGGAGAATCACCGCCCTGCGTTCAGCCCGGACAATATCTTTCGTATCGGCGGTGGAGGAAACCTCGACGACGACAAACGTCTCCATGCCGTCCACGAGCCCCTTGGCCACGATGTCGGCGCGGAGGAAATCATCGATTTCTTGAGTCGTCACGTGGGGCTCGATCGCATCGAGCAGTGTGTCGTTTCCGACCACCTTCCCCCGCCGCAGAAACCTTCCGAGATAGGCCGTGAGGCGATCACGAAACTGCAATTCGAACGTGCGGCCGACGATGTCGTCGGTACGGTTCGAAAGCCGCTGCGTCACCTCGGCCAGTGTTCTAACCTGCTCCTCGGTGCGGGCCTGAGCATGGGCCAGCTCGTTCATCCGCTCTTCGGTGCGGGCCTGGGCCTGAGCCAACTCGTTCATGCGCACTTCGGTGCGGGCCTGGGCATGGGCAAGCTCGTCCATGCGCACTTCGGTGCGGGCCTGCGCCTGGGCCAGCTCGTTCATCCGCACTTCCGTGCGGGCCTGGGCCTGGGCCAGTTCGTTTATCCGCTCTTCCGTGCGGGCCTGGGCGGCAGCGAGGCGCGATTGGCCTTCAGCCAGCTCTCCGACCTTGACTTCGGTCCGCGACTGGGCCTCGGCCAGCCTGGTGATCGCTCCGTCGAGTCGAGAGACATTTGCGTCGATCGACTCCCGAAGGATCCGGAAATCCTCCTTGGTAACCGTATCCCGCAGTTCCTCGAACATCGCCCCGAGCGTCTGCGCGAGGGACTTGGCGGCCGCATCGCCGAGGGCGGCCCTGAAATCTTCGTAGATGCGGAAGGTGTTCATGGAGAAAAAGTGTACAGGCGTATAAACATGGCGTCAATTGCCGCCGTGGAGGTCGATCACTCCACCGGCAGGCCGGAGTGTTGATTGAACACGCGGGTCTGCCCTTCGACCAGCCGGGTGACGCCCTGCCAGTGCAGCGGCCGGTCGCCCGCCACCGTTCGCACCATCGCTGCCGGTGGGATCGCCGGCTCACCGGCCAGCAGGCGGCGGGAATGCTCCGCCACTTCGTCCGCCGTGAGCGCGAAATCGTAGAGGCTCAGTTCGTCGATCGTGCCCGCAAAGTTTTCGGTGCCCCGACTGCTGCCGATGAAGGCCGGTTCCGGGCCGCCGCTCACGATCAGGCTGCCGGCAGGATAGGTATGCGAAAACCGCAACTTTCCGTCGATGAAGATCGCCTTCACCCCGGTAAAGCTGTCGAACGTGGCCACCACGTGGTGGGGCCGGCCGTCGGTCAGTTCGGCAAGCGTCGGCCGGCCGTCGCGGCCGTCGAGGGGCATGTCGAGTTCGTCGTAGCGGGGCGCGGCGGCTCCGGGCGTGGTCACCTGCATCCCAAACGAGAGACACGGGCCGGGGGTGACTGGCGGCACCGAGAAGCCGGCATGTTTGGTGCCGTCATTCTGGAACGAGAGCAGCACGCGGCTGTTGCCGTCTTCCTTTCGCCAAATCTCATCGTAGTCGAAGGGCTTGCCACTCCACAGCGACACGATCAACGCCTCGATCGAAATCCCGGTCGAAAACGAGAACAGGCCGGTTCCGACCTTGTCGCCTGTGCCCCCGTCGACCCGCAACGAGGCGCCGCCCGAGTTGTCGAACGACACTGCCCCGCCGACGATGCCGGCGATCGGCTGCACGGCCGGCCCGGCGACGGCGGTGAGCGAGTGGATCGCGTCGGTCACACTACGGCCGCCGGCGGTGAGATCGTCGAACGACCAGTGCACCAGCGGCAGCCGGAGACGCGATTGCACTTCCACCTCGCCGTCGAGCACGGTCACCGCGATGCGGTCGTCGTCGATGCGATCGACGCGAAATTCGGTGCCGCGATCGACGATCCGCAGGTTCGCCGCCTCGACTGAATACGACTGTTCGGGAGCGTTTACGCGGGCCCGAACGCCCCCCTCAAACAACACGCCCGCTTCGCTCGACACGAGCCCGAACACGCCCGGCGCGTCGAGCTCCACATCGGCCCCGGTCGCCATGCGTAGCCGGCTGGGCTGGGCCGCGGCGGCAAGGGTGGCTCGCACCAGCGGCCG
>CAYZFV010000282.1:0-4511 GCA_964477765.1 uncultured Candidatus Kuenenia sp. | reverse complement strand
GGATCTACCCGGCCGTCGATCCGCTCGCGTCGTCGAGCCGTATTCTCGACCCGCAATACGTGGGCGAGCGGCATTACGCGATCGCCCGCCGTGTGCAGCGGACGCTCCAGCGCTATCGCGAACTTCAGGACATCATCGCCATCCTCGGCGTGGATGAACTGTCGGAGGAAGACAAACTGATCGTGCATCGGGCCCGCCGCATGGAGCGGTTTCTCTCCCAGCCGTTCCTCGTGGCCGAGGTGTTCACCGGCAAGCCGGGCGAAATCACGAGCCTCGCCGACACGATCCGTTCCTTCGAGGAGATCGCCGACGGCAAATGGGACCATCTCCCCGAGCAGGCCTTCATGTACGTCGGCCCGATCGAGCAGGCCGAGGAGCAGGCCAAGAAGATGGCCGCCAAGGTCTGAGGCCTTCCCCGTCGACAGGAGCCCACCCATGGCCGACACCAAAACCGACACTGGCATCCGCTGCGTGATCGTCACACCCGAAACGACGATCCTCGATACCCGCGCCCAGTTCGTCACGCTGCCGTTGTTTGACGGGCTGCGAGGCGTCGCCCGTGGCCATACCCCATTCATCGGCCGCCTCGGCGTGGGGGCGGTGCGGATCGTGGGTGAGCACGGGGGGCCCGCCGAGCGGGCTCGTGAAGTGTTCGTGGAGGGAGGCTTCGTGGAGGTCGGGCATGACGCCGTCACGGTGATCACCCAGCGGGCCCTCCCTGCCGAGAAGATCAACGCTGAACAGGCCCGCACGGACCTCGCCACGGCCCAGACCTCGAAGGCCGTCGGCGACGAGGCGATCGCCGCCCGCTTCAAGGCGATCGAAGCCGCCCGCGCCCTCGCCCGCACCGCGTCAAAGTAGGACAGACTTCAGTCTGTCAAGAAAAAGACAGGCTGAAGCCTGTCCTCCTTTCGATTCCCTGCGGCCGACTTCTCAAATCTGATAGTCGTTTTCCGGTTCAGGGGCTTCGCCCCGCATGCGGAGTTTTGGTTTTTCCAGCACGACCGTCGTGTGGGGATCGATGGAGCGGGTCAGCCACACGTTGCTGCCGATCACGGAGTGGTGGCCGATCCGGGTGGCCCCGCCGAGGATCGTGGCATTGGCGTAGATGACCACCCGATCCTCGATCGTCGGGTGTCGCTTCGTGCCTCGCACGAGATGGCCGTCGGCATCGGTCTGGAAGGAGACCGCGCCGAGCGTGACACCCTGGTAGATCTTCACATGGCTGCCGATCTCACAGGTCTCACCGATCACCACGCCCGTGCCGTGATCGATGAAAAAGTGGTCACCGATCGTGGCCCCCGGATGAATGTCGATGCCCGTGCGGGCGTGGGACCACTCGGCCATCATCCGCGGGATGAGCGGAATCTCGAGAGAGTGCGGGGGGTGGGCGAGCCGATGGATCGTCACCGCTTCCAGGCCGGGATAGCAGAAGATGATCTCATCGAAGGTCCGCACCGCCGGGTCGCCGTCGTAGGCGGCCTGCACGTCGGTGGCGAGAATCTTGCGGAGTTCGGGGATGCGTTCCAGAAACTCGACGGCCTTCGCCTGGCCGAGGGCCTCGAAGTCGGCCTCCTCCACGCAATGCTGCACGGCAGCCGACACGACCGGTGGCTCCACGCCCTGCGCCGCGGCAGCCTCCAGGGCCGACACGCTGTGTCGCAGCGCGCGGCCAATCTGCGTGGTCAACTTGTCGTGGAGACCGTCGACCAGATCACCCACGTGGTAGGTGACGTTGCCGAGGTGGAGATTCTCACGCCGGCGGTAGCCGGGATAGAGGATCTCCTTCAGGTCCTCGCAGATCGCGACGATCGACTCGTAGTTGGGCAGCGGGCAGTGGCCCAGGTAGTGGATCGTCGGCGTGTCGTGGTAGGTCTGGACAATCCGCCGCGTCAGGTCGGGCAGTTGTTCCTTGATGCGAATGTCGGTGGCCATGGCAACGATGGTAAGGGTGCCGCGGACGCCGTGGCAAATCGCGGAGCGCCCCGCCCTTTAGCGGTCGGCGACGTGACGCCGGGAAATTGAATCGCGTTTGCCGCCCCCCCAAGGGGACGACCCGTGCGGCGAACTCTCGGCAAGGGGGGCAGACTCTGCGGGACACGGCCGGTTTGGCTCATGCGGCCGATTCACCGGCGGCGGCGCCCGCCTCGGCGAGCGTCCCCGCGCCGTCGTAGAGGGCGCGGCCGACGATGCAGCCGGCCGCACCACACGCAGCCACCGCTCGAATATCGTCTGCCGTGGCGATGCCTCCCGAGGCGACCACCGGCAGCCCGACCGCCTCGATCATCTCGCGAAGCGCCGGCAGGTTGGGGCCCGCGAGCATGCCGTCTTTCGCGATGTCGGTGTAGACGATCGCCGCCAACGGCAGTCGCTCATGCTGCCGCGCCACGTCGACGGCGGCGAGTCGACTCGTCTCCAGCCAGCCCCGCGTGGCCACGAGACCATTTCGGGCATCGAGGCCGAGCACGATCCGGCCCGGCAAGGCGTTTGCCAGCGTCTCCAGGAGTTCCGGCTGCTCGATGGCCACGCTCCCCACCACGAGCCGTTGCACACCGACCTCCGCGTAGGCCTGCGCCGTCTCCAGCGAGCGGATGCCGCCGCCAAGCTGCACGGGCACACCGGCGGCCCGCACCATGCGGCCGATCAGCTCGGCCTGCACCGGACCGCCGGCCTTGGCGCCATCGAGGTCGACGACATGCAGCCGCCGGGCTCCGCCGGCGATGAAGCGTTCCACCATGGCCACGGGATCGTCGCCAAAGACCGTTTCCCGGTCGTAGTCGCCCTGCATCAGTCGCACGCATTTCCCACCGCGAAGATCGATGGCTGGCCAGAGTTCCATGGGGGGTTGCTCCTGCGAAGGGTGAGACGGCAGACGTTGTGCATGGTCAGACGGCGTCGAGAAAGGCCTGCAGCAGCCGCATCCCGGCCGCCTGGCTTTTCTCGGGGTGAAACTGCGTGGCGAACAGTCGCCCTCGCGCCACCGCCGAACAGAAGGGCCCGGCGTAGTCGGTGACCGCCGCGATCACCGCCGCATCGGCGGGCCGGGCGACGTAGGAGTGCACGAAGTAAAACCAGCCGTCGCCCTCGGTGGTCGCTCGCGCGACAGGGTGCCCCGGCGTCTGCCACGCCACCGTGTTCCATCCCATATGGGGCACCTTGACGCCCGCCGGCACCTCGAACCGGGCGACATCGCCGGCGAGCACGCCGAGCCCTGAGTGGCGGCCGCCCTCCCAGCCGGTCTCGAAGAGGAGTTGGAGCCCCATGCAGATGCCCAGGAAGGGGCGGTCGGCCCGCAGATGCGCCTGGATCGGCTCCACCAGCCCCCGGTCGTGGAGAGCCCGCATGGCATCGCCGAAGGCACCAACTCCCGGGAGGACGAGTATGGCGGCAGCCGCGACGCGGTCGGGATCCGACGTGATCACCGCCTCGGTGCCGAGCCGTTCAAACGATTTCTGCACGCTCCGCAGATTGCCGCTGCCATAATCGACGATCGTGACCATGCGGCGAGTGTAAAACGACAGCGCTGAAACACAACGCCCGCCGCCGGCCTACGGGCCAGTCGCCTGCCAGCCCGGCTGGGCGCCCGCTGGTGCGGCGGTGGCAGCCGTTTGAGCGGGATGGGTCCCGCCGTCGCCCGAGCGTTCGGGATAGACGACCAGCTCGATTCGGCGATTGCGGGCTCTGCCAGCGGCCGTCGCATTGGAGACGCTCGGATGATTCGCCCCATGGGCCACGATAAACAGCTGGCTCTCCACCAGTGATGTTCGGCTCGTGAAGAAGTCGAAGACCGACGTCGCCCGGGCGGCCGTCAGCTCGTGGGGCGAGGCCCATGAGGTATCGGCCAGCGGTTCGGTGTCGAGATGGCCTTCGATGCCGATGAAGTGGCCGGGATAGACCCGTTCGATCTCTTTGGCAGCTTCCGTGAGCAGGGCCACACCACCAGGCAGAATGTTGGCGGTGCCATCTTCGAAGAGCCTGTCGGCCGGAAGCTCGATCCGCACCACGCTCCCATCGAACCGCGTCTCGAGGCCGGGCAGCGACAGTTGGCTGATGGCCGACTCCATGACCAGCGGTGGAGTGGCATTCGGTTTGGCGACCGTGGTGGCGGCTGGCGGATGCGTCGATCGTTCCTGGGCCAGCTGGGTCGAGGTGCTGGCCAGCTGCTCCCGCAGCGCCGCAATCTCGTCCTGCATCACCTGCGATTCCTGCTGGCTCCGAGAGAGTGCCGCCTCGAGTTGCCGGCCATCGAGATTGGCATAGGAGGGCATGACCGGCCCGCCGGCCAGCGGCGGCGCCACCTGCTCGAGCGTGTGCGCCGGCGCCGCGATTCCCGGAGGCGGCTCGAGGCTGATCGGCCCGGGCGGCGCTTTCTTGAATGGATTGCCGGCGCAGCCCGCCACCGCCACCAGCATGCTGGCAACGACGGCGACGACACCCACACAGCTCCTCATCGGCCCGCACACCCTCGGCGCATCGATCGATACCACCGCTGCTCGATCCATCCGCGCGGG
>CAYZFV010000281.1:0-9420 GCA_964477765.1 uncultured Candidatus Kuenenia sp. | reverse complement strand
CGCATGGTGCCGGAGCAGCGGGTGAAGACCTGCAGCTACCAGGTGTGCAAGATGGTGCCCGAAGTTCAGGTGAAGACCTGCACCTATCAGGTGTGCAAGATGGTGCCGGAGCAGCGTGTGCGGACCTACCAGGTCTGCAAGATGGTGCCCGAGCAGCGGATTCGCACCTGCGAGTACAAGGTCTGCCGGATGGTGAAGGAAGAGTGCTCCCGCGAGGAGTGCTACAAAGTCTGCACCATGGTGAAGGAGACGTGCACCAAGCAGGTGCCGTATTGCGTCACCAAGCCGGTGCATTACACCAAGACGGTCGACGTCTGCCGCATGGTGCCGAAGAAGGTCGCCTACACGGTGACCCGGTGCGTGCCGAAGACGGTCTACCGCGAGGTGCCGTGCGAGCCGACGTGTGCGGCCGAGCCGACCTGTGCGGCCGGCAACTGATGTGTATCCCGGAACGCCTCACGCGGCGAAAGCCGTGTGACCGGGCAAGAATCTGAATGGGAACGGGAGCGGCCCGGATCGCAAGGTCCGGGCCGCTTCTCTTTTGTGCCCTCGGTACCGAAGCGTCAATCAGGCTTCTTGTGGATGCCTTGATCGATGTGTTCCAGGATTGAGCGGGTGGTCTCGATGTAGATGCCGACCAAGGGATTCGGCTGCCCGCCGGGGCCGAGCTGGCCGGCTTCCAGCCGGAGGTGCTCGAGGTCGGCGTCGGCGTAGAAGGCCGCCCGTTGCAGATCCATGGCGTGCATCAGCGAGGTGTATTCGGGATCGATCGTCGACTGCTCGAAGAGCGCCGAGCGGGTGGAGAGAAACGGCATGAAGGCGAAGGCCTCGAGCTGCCCGGCCTGCACGAGGTTGTTGATGTGGGTGTCGTGCTTGCAATGCCGGATCCACCGCGTGCCGAGCAGATCGGCGACCTTGGCAATCGAGTTGCGGTGTATGAAATACGACGTCGCTCCCACAAACGGCAATCCCCGGAGATTGACCAACGCCGTGGCCTCGTTGGTGCGATAGCGGGCGATCAGCCGGTTGAACTGCTGAAAGTTCTGCGGGCTGAGCATGGAAAAGTAGATGTCCGTGAAGATGAGGTCCCAGGGCCGGCTCTCGGCGACCTGGGCAAAAAGCGTCGGCAGCCGCGGGTGGAGGATGGCGTCGTCCTCGAGGATGTGCAGGTGATCGCCGCAGTCGCCATGGGTGGCGAGGAGTCGCTGATGGCTCAGGCCACAGCCGATCGAACCTGCATTGAGGGGGCTCTGGTAGTCGGCGGCGATATCGGCCCCGCGGACACCCTCGAACCGTTCGTAGTGGCCGGCGAGCCCCAGCGCCTGCAGGTGATCCCGAATCATCCTGTCGCGATCCCGGCTTTCCGCGAGGTTGATGTAGAAGCCTCGGTAGGGCACCGGACGGGTTTGCATATGTTGATTCATCCCTCGTTTCCAATCGTCGAGATGAGACTGCTGATTTGCTCGCGATGAGACTATCAGGTGGGGTTTGTCAAGCGGGTAGCGGGTGTGGGAAGTCAATGAGCTTCATGCCTGAGATACCTACTTTAGGTATGTTGTGGGAGTCAGACGCGGTTATAGGATGTGGTTGTACGCGGCAGCACGGCCGAAACGTTAAGGAATGACGATGGCAAAGAGCAATGAACAGGCTGGGGTGATGATCGCGCCGGAAGTTTCGGGAGCGAAAGAGGGTGGAGCGGCAGGGGCGGCGACGCTTTCGGTGCCGAGCAGTCCGCTGCTCAACTTCGACGCCGGGCGGCTGAATGAGCATTATCGGGCCGGCGAATACGAGATGATGGCGGCCCAGTTTCTGGCCGTGCTCACCCACCTGCGGGATGTCACCTACTACCACACCGACGAGGCGAACTACGCCGCGCTCAACAACTTCGTCAAGCATTTTCTCTACACGATGACGCAGGAAGATTTCATCCTGCCGGAAAAATATGCGATCGCCTTCATCGATTTGAACGCCGTGATCGGCAACATGGTGGCGATCAGCGCCTTCCGCACCACCGACCCGTTCATCGAGATTCTCCTCAAGCAACAACGCAACTACACGAAGCTGCTCGCCCTCTACTCCGGCCGGAATCGGGTGAAGCTCGACCGGCGGCTGCTGTTTGCCACCAGCCCCCAACTGGCGACGCAGTGGTATTTCTGCTTCCTCGAGATGTATCGCACCGGCCCCTCCGACCCGGAGACGCTCGAGAATCTGCGGGAGCACATCACCTACGAAGACGATCGGCTGATCGGGATCAACTCGTTCACCCACCATGCCTATTTCGGGGCGACCTACATCGACAACGAGAAGGATTACCTCGTCAAGCAGCGGATCAATCGGCTGTTTCAGGCGACGCCTCTCTGCAGCAAGCCGATCGTCAACACCCCGAAGCCCAAGAAGATCGCCGTGCTGTCGTCGATGTGGTTTCGGCGGCAGAGCGTCTACCGCTCGCAGCACCCCTTCCTGCAGGCGCTCGCGAAAGACCATGAGCTGGTGCTGGTGCACCTGGGCCGGCCACGGCAGGATCTCGACACCGAAATCTTCAGTGAAGTGCGGTCGTACAACGCCTCGCAGAAGGCTGATGACACCTCGGCCATCGATCCCAATGATTTTGCCATGGCGTATTTCCCCGACATCGGGATGAGCATCGAAAGCATCATCCTGGCCAACATGCGGATCGCCCCGATCCAGGTGAGCAACTATGGCCACCCGGTGAGCACGTTTGGGGCAAAGATCGATTACTGGATCGGGGGCCGCGACACCGAGGCCGTCGATCGGGCCAAGGAACACTACTCCGAACGACTCGTGCTAATTCCGGGGTGTGCCCAGGTGCCGGTACCGCTCGAGTATCGACTCGAATATCCGCGGCTCCCGGAAAAGCCGGTGATCGTCAACTGCACCTGGAGCGGTCAGAAGGTCAACAGCGATCATCTGCAACGCCTGCGGCAGATTGCGGAGCGGGTGAAGACACCGGTGAAGTTTCACTTCTTCCCCGGGGGGGCCGTGCTGGGCAATGGCTACATCCCGCTCAAGCGGGCCGTCGAGAAAATCCTCGGCACAGAGCAGGCGATCGTGATGCCCAATTTCGATTTTCAGCCCTACATGCAGGCCCTCGAGCGGGCCCACTTCTCGATCGACGCCCATCCGTTCGGCGGCTACAACACCGCCATCGACCTGCTCACGCTGCGGCTGCCGATCGTGACGCTCGCGGGCAATCGGTTCTACAACCTGTCGACCGCCTACCTGCTCAAGAAGGTGGGGCTCGAGGAACTGATCGCCCACACGGAAGACGAGTTTCTCGACATCTCGTGCCGCATGATCGACGACACCGAGTTTCGTGATCGGATGCGGCGGCGGATGAAGATCGCCGATCTCAATGCGACTGTGCTCAGCCATGAGCATGTGCCGGCGTTTGTGCGGGCGATCGACCATCTGCTGGAAAACCACGAGCGGCTGGCGAAGGAACCGGGCCGGGAGCCGATCCTGATCGATTGACGCTTCGCCGCGATCATCCCTCGTCGCATGTCCGGCACCTCGCTTTGTCAGTCTGCCTAGCCTACCTGTCTTTTTGTGTGGACCCTCCTGGAGGGTGGGAGGTATAACTGCGGCTGGGTATCGTGCCGCAGTTGGGGCGAAACCGGTCTAGTGGCGTGTTTATGAGGTCACTAGATTCCGACCACGTTCGCGGCGGGCCCGTTTCGGTGGTTCGAAACGGCTGTCGGGATGCGTAGGCGAAAGATTCGATGGACATCCCAGCAGGCGTTCTCTCCGATGGCGGTGGTCGTCCAGAGGGCGGCGCGTCCCAAGACATCACGACGGGGCTCCGAGGTGGCGTGCGGCCCCGGGTCGAAGCCGCGACCGCCCCTGATCTGGCCGTCGCGCTGCTCACACCCTGGAATCAGCAGTGCGGCAATGCCGAGTTTGCGAAGCGATTGGCCGTGGGGCTTTCCCGGTTCGCGCGGATCACTCCGATCGAGCTCGAAAATCTCAATGACCACGACACGCTCGACACCGCCCGCAAGCGAGCCAGATATATCGATGAGCTGATCGATCGGGCCAACGAAGCGGCCGTCGACCTCGTCCATATCCAGCACGAGTTCTGTTTTTTCGGCCGCCGGATCCGCGATGCCAACCATGGCTTTCGTCGTGTGATGCGGGGAATTCGTAAGCCGGTGGTGCTCAGCCTGCATACATGGGCCAGGGGCATGTCGCGGAAGCCGCAGCGGTCGCTGGTCAAGCAAGGAATGGAGACGGTGCTTCACCGTCTCCGCAACCGTGCCATGAAGGAGTCGCTCCGCCGGGCCGACGCGATCATTCTCCATAGCAAAGACACGCGGGCCCAGTGCCTGGCGGCCCATCCCAAGCTCAAGAAGCGGCTTCATCTGCTCCCGATCCCGGTTGAGCCTGTGAACGCCAGCGGCATTATTCCTCCCTTCCGCAAGCGTCCGGGAGAGAAATGGATCCTGCTCCCGGGATTCGTGAGTCGCTACAAAGGCCATCGGCACCTACTCGAGGCCCTGCAGTTTCTGCCCGAGGATCATCGAGTGGTGTTTGCGGGAGGGGTGCATCCGAAGGATCGCACCGGGCACGAATACTGGGCCGGGCTCCTGGCGGCGATCGACGCCTTGGGATACCACGAACGGGTGTTGTTCACCGGCTTTCTCGGCGACCCCGCCGAGCAGGCGGCCGTGCTCGGGCAGGCCGATGCGTTTGTGTTGCCCTACGACGAGGTCGGCCAGTCGGGTTCGGCCGTCTTGGCCGACGCGTTGGCACACGGCAAGCCTGTCATCACGTCACTGGCGCGGTCGATGTTTGTCTACCGGCACGACAGCGACACGGTCTTTTCCAGTGCGGCCGTCGACGTGACCGAACCGGAAAAACTGGCTTCCACCATCGTGGCGGCCATCGATCCGGCGGGCTGCCCGCGGCGGCGGCTGCACCAGCAGACCGTGTGCGACCGCTTCTCGCTCGTCTGCACGGCGGCGGGCTACGAGCATGTCTATCGCTCTGTGCTGGAGCAGGGCCGGGTGAGGAGTGTCGCGTGAAGATCGTCATCACGGGTGGGACAGGTTTTCTAGGGCGGCACGTCGCCGAGGCGCTGCAGGCGATGGGCGGATCCGCCCGTCTGCTTGGGCGGAAGGAAGGCGACCTGCTCGACCCCGCCACGGCGACGCGGCTGCTCGCCGAGGCCGAAGGGATTGTGCATCTCGCCGCCGATGTTGGCGGGGTCGCCTACCTGGGATCGCGGTCAGGCGCTGCCTTTCATGTCAATCATCAGTTGGGCCTCAACGTGATCGCCGCCGCCTGCCAGGGAGCGTGTCGGCGGCTCGTGCTTGTCGGTTCTCCATGCTCCTACGCGGCCGGTAGCCAATTGCCGCTGGCGGAGGCCGATCTGACCAGGGGAATTCCGTCGGGTGAAACCGGAAGCTACGGCTTTGCGAAGCTGGCAGTTTCCGGTGCTGCGGAAGTGCTGTGTGGAGCGGTCGGCATCGAAGTCGTGACAGCCATTCCGAGCAACCTCTACGGCCCGGGAGATCACTATGAACAGGAACGCTCTCATGTGGTGGCCGCGCTGGTGCGGCGGGCGGTCGTGGCCGGCCTCTCGGGGCAGGGCAGCTTCGAGGTCTGGGGCAATGGCTCGGCCACACGAGACTTCGTGTATGTGAGCGATGTCGCCGCCGGAATCGCGTCGATCGTGATGAGCAGCCGACAGTTTATTGGCGAAACCTTCAACCTGGGTTCAGGAATCGAGACGAGCATCCGTGAGATGGCTGATCTCGTCGCGCAGGCCGTGGGGGGCGGAATTCGGCCCCAGTTCAATCCGGCCGGGCCGGTGGGCTACACGCACCGCGTGATGTCGATCGATCGGGCTCGTGAGGCGTTTGGCTACTCCCCACAGACGTCGCTGCTCGATGGATTGTCGCACACCCTCGCCTGGATCCGCGCGGTGGGGATCGATCGGGAATGGATGACGACCGTGGCGCGCTCGCGTGCCGCCTGAGCCGGGCCGGCTCTCCTTCCATGACACTGAGGACGCATTCAATGGCCATGATGTCGAGATGGTGGGGCGGCAGGGCCGAAGAGTCCACCGCGCCGCTGCAGGAGCAGACCTGCCCTCTGACCGAAGCCGAACTCGCGCGGCAGGCCTTCATCCTGTCCCACTGCCCGATCGAGCGGCGCGGCATTGAAATCGCTCCCTACTTCAATCCGGTCACCGATCGAGACAGGCACGACGTGCTCTACGTCGATTGCATCGACAACGACGAGATTCAGCGGAAGGCGGCGGAAAACCCGGGGGCGGTCGGCCGGCGGGTGCCACGAGTCGACTCGGTCTGGGTGCCCGGCCGCAAGCTTGCCGACTGCATCGGCCATGAGCCATTTTATTATGCCGTGGCCTGTCATGTTCTCGAGCATGTCCCCAACCCGCTCGGCTGGCTGCAGGAGATTCTCGATGTGCTCGAGCCGGGGGGGGTGATCGCGATCATGCTGCCCAACCGGGAGCGGTCGATGGACTACTACCGCATGCCGACCACCTTTGCCCAGGTCGTCGGCTGGTCGCTCGAAAAGCCGGCGATCCCCACGGCGACGCAGGTGATGGATTTTCTCTCGCAGTCGTTTGAAGACGACGGTTCGGTCGACTTCGACAGTGCTCTGCCGCCGTTTGCCGATGCGAAGCGGCATTACACCGATCTGCAGGCGGTCGAGTTTGCCGAGTTTGTCGTCCGGGAGAAGCACTATCTTGATGTGCACTGCAGCGTGTGGACGCCCGCCTCGTTCGTGGAGGTTTTCTCCCGGCTGATCGCCACCGGCCGGATCGACGTCGAGATCGAGGGGCCGTTCACCGGTTTTCCAGGGTCCACGTCGGCCGAGTTCCTGGTTTACCTGCGGAAGCCGGGCCCGGCGGCTGCGGAATGACAGCGGGGGTGCCGATGAGCCCTGGATATGCGGCTGTGCTCCATGTCGGCGGCATGAAGACGGGATCGTCGGCCCTGCAGTATGACCTCACATGGCGGCCTGTCCGCCCGGCGCTCGAGTCAGGCTCCGCCGCCTACGAGTATGCGAGCCTGCTGCCCTGTCAGCTGATCCGTGGGGCAGCGCTCGAGCAGCATGCGGCGAATTTCGCCGCTTATTACAGCATGAGCGATCAGCTCCACTCGCTGGTCGGGCAGCCGGCGGAAGGGCTTGCTGCCGGGCTGGCCGGCCTGGAGGCGGTGCGTTGTGAGGGCCGGGTGCCGATCCTCAGTTACGAAACCTGGCTGACGGCCGAACCGGCCGACGTGCACGCGTTCGCAGCCGCTCTCGGTGGGCCTGTACGTGTCGTGGCGTATGTGCGATCGCCGGTGCAATGGCTGGCCTCGCTTTACTATCAGCGGGACTACACCTGTGAGCCCGATGTCGGGCGATTTCTCGCCAAGTGGCTGCCGAAGGCGCGATGGGCCGATGCGATCGATGTCTGGCGATCGGCCCCGGGCGTGGAGGCTGTCGACGTAAGGCTTCACGGCGGCGACATCTGTGCCGACTTCTGTCGGCTCCTCGGCTGCGAGCCGGGTGAACGCCAGATTCAACACAATCAGACCTTTCCGGCAGAGGCGATTCGACTCCTTGAGCGGTGCCCGCTGCCGAGTGGGGTTTCACAGTCGGAGGCGAAGTTCGCCCTCTGGCGATGGCTTCCTCAGTCGCTCCTCGAGGCTGGCACATTGACAACCGCCCCGTTTCCGTTCGAGCGGCCCTTGATCCGTGACATCATCGCCGAGACCCGGGAAGCCAGCCAGCGGCTGCTCGGCGTGGTCGATGCCGATATCCGCGGGCGCATGGAGGCCGATCCCCGCTGGTGGTCCGATGATGCCGTCCATCATCTGCCCCCCGCAGCAACGGCGGTGGCCTCGCCGACTGCGACGCACGAAAGCGATACGCTGGCCGTCGTGCTCTGGCAGTGTCTTCTGGCCGCCGACACCGCCTGGCGGCAACGCAATAGGTCATGACAGGAGAGCAGGAAAGGCCCTTGTCACGTCGGCTGTATTGCCGCTGCCAATAATGTGGCATACGATAGCTATGATCATCCGCATTGGAGGTTGCCATGAAAACAGTCCAGATGACGCTCGACGAGGCGCTGGTCAGCCGTGTTGATCGTGTGCGCAAAAGGCTCTCCCTGAGCCGGTCTGCGTTTACCCGCGATGCCCTGCGGGAATACCTTGCCCGACACACGATCGCAGAGTTGGAACAGTTGCACCGTGAGGGCTACGAGCGACAGCCGGCCAGCGCTGAGGAGTTTGGTGGCTGGGAGAACGAACAAGCATGGGGAGACGAATGAAGCGAGGTGAAATTCGCTGGTACAAGTTTGCCCGGCCCGACAAAAAGCGGCCAGTTGTGATCCTCACACGGGATTCGATTCTCCACTACCTGGGCGAAGTCACGATCGCTCCGATCACGAGCACGGTCCGCGGAATCCCGTCGGAAGTGGCCTTGTCGCCGAGTGATGGGATGCGACAAGACTGCGCGATCAACTGTGATCATCTGCAAACGGTCGCCAAGGGAAGACTTGGCCCGCTGGTCACCACGCTCTCTGCTGCCAAGCTTGCCGCCGTCTCACGGGCGGTCCGATTCGCGCTCGGGATCGAGTGACCATTTCACCGGTTGGTATGCACGTTGTGGAGCCTTCGCGGCTGGGCCGCTACGCCGTGACGCGGATGCCGAAGGAGAACTGGGAGGTCTGGGAGGGCAGTCCGCCGACCAGGAGTGTGGCGGTGGCTGTGATCCAGTCGGTCACGATCACGCTGCTGCCGGTGAGATCGAAGTCGAGTGCGGCGGTGCCGCTCGCGATCGTCACGTCCTCATAGCCGACCAGCTCATCGCCCTGGGCGAAGCGGCTGCTGCTGGTGACCTCGTCGGAGCTGCGGAAGTATTGGATCCGGAACACGTCGCCATCGATGCCGCTGATCGAGCCGGTCACCTCGGTCGTGCTCGCCGAGGCGAGCACGGGCGTGCGGGCCCGCGCATTGCCACCAGAAAGCAGGCTGATACCAAGCAAGCCATTTTCGAAGATCGAGTTCGACAGAATACTTACATTCTGTGAGCCCGCCCCGTTGACCACGATGCCGGCGGACGAGTTCTTCGTGATCACATTGGCATCGGGATCGCTCGTGAGCGTGCCGTTGGCACTGCCGATCGTGAGGTTGGCCCCGTTGTCGACGAGCACGCCCACGGTGTGGTTGGAGATCGTGTTGCCCTGGAGCACGGTGCCGGTGAGGTCGCCGGTGCCGTAGAGCCCAAAGGCACCGTTGTCGTCGAGCGTGTTGCCGCCGCCGTTTTCAACCGCCGTCAACAGCTGGCGACCGCCGCGGCAAAACGCTTTGCCGACAGCTTCTTGCTGAGGATGTAGTAGCGGATATCGATGCAGTCCTTGCCGTCCCTGATCGTGTTGCT
>CAYZFV010000280.1:0-3503 GCA_964477765.1 uncultured Candidatus Kuenenia sp. | reverse complement strand
CCTACCCGAATGCCGGCCTGCCCGACCCGCTCTCGCCCACCGGATTCCCTGAAACGCCCGAATCGCTCGCCCCGCAGCTCCGCGACTGGGCCGAGCAGGGATGGCTCAACATCATCGGCGGCTGCTGCGGCACGACCCCTGCTCATATCAAGGCGATCGCGGGGGCGGGCGCTCCCTATCCGCCGCGGCAGCCCGCCCCGCCGCCGCGCCGCTCGCGGTATTCCGGCCTGGAACTGCTGGAGATTCGTCCGGAAACGAGCTTCACGGTGGTCGGTGAACGCACCAACGTGACCGGCTCCCGGGCCTTCGCCCGCCTCATCAAAGAGGAGCGATACGAGGAGGCCGTGGGGGTCGCCCGCCAGCAGGTGGAAAACGGTGCCAACATCATCGATGTGAACGTCGACGAGGGGATGCTCGACGGTCCGGCCGTGATGACCAAATTTCTCACGCTCCTCTCCAGCGAGCCCGACGTCTCGCGGGTGCCGTTGATGATCGACAGCTCCCGCTGGGAGGTGCTCGAGGCGGGGCTCAAGTGCCTGCAGGGCAAGGGGATCGTCAATTCGATCAGCCTGAAGGAGGGCGAGGAGACGTTCTTGCGGCAGGCCCGCACCATCCGTCGCTACGGCGCCGCGGTGGTCGTGATGGCCTTCGACGAGGAGGGGCAGGCCCCAGACGTCGATCGCCGGGTGTCGATTTGTCAGCGGGCCTACCGGCTCCTGACCGAGCAGGCCGGCTTCGCTCCCGAAGACATCATCTTCGACCCCAATATCCTCACCGTCGCCACCGGGATGGAGGAGCACAACCGTTACGCGATCAACTTCATCGAAGCCACGCGGCAGATCAAGCAGGTGATGCCGCTGGTCAAGGTGTCGGGGGGCGTGAGCAACATCTCGTTTTCATTCCGGGGCAACGATGCCGTCCGTGAGGCGATGCATGCCGCCTTCCTCTACCACGCCATTCAGGCCGGCATGGACATGGGGATCGTCAATGCCGGCCAACTCGCGGTCTACGAGGAGATCGACCCCGAACTGCTCACCCGGATCGAAGACGTGCTCTTCGATCGTCGTCCCGACGCCACCGACCGCCTGATCGAGTTTGCCGAAACGGTCAAGAGCCAGGGCGGGGTCGACTCGGCCAAGGCCGTCGCCTGGCGCAGCCTCGACGTCGAGGGCCGCCTCGCCCACGCCCTCATCAAGGGCCTCGTCGACCATGTCGAGGAAGACGTGGAGGAAGCCCGCACGAAATACGCCACCAGCCTCGAGATCATCGAGGGGCCGCTGATGCGAGGCATGCAGACGGTGGGCGATTTGTTCGGGGAAGGCAAGATGTTTCTCCCCCAGGTGGTGAAGAGTGCCCGGGTGATGAAGCGGGCCGTCAACCATCTCCTCCCGCACATGGAAGAGGAGCGGAGGGCTCAGGGGAGCGAGCAGACCAACCGGGGCCGCGTGCTCCTGGCGACGGTGAAGGGCGACGTGCACGACATCGGCAAAAACATCGTCGGCGTCGTCCTCGGCTGCAATGGCTACGAGGTGATCGACCTGGGCGTCATGGTGCCGTGCGCGAAAATCATCGACGAGGCGCGGGCCTGCCAGGCCGACGTGGTCGGCCTCAGCGGTCTGATCACGCCCAGCCTCGACGAGATGGTGCAGGTGGCCCAGGAATTCGAGCACGAAAAGTTTGCCGTGCCGCTCCTGATCGGCGGCGCCACGACGTCGGCCCGCCATACGGCAGTGAAGATCGCCCCCAAGTACTCGGGCGACGTGATCCACGTGCTCGACGCCTCACGGGCGGCAGGGGTCGTGGAAAAACTGCTCAACCCTGTATCCAAGGCGGAATTCACCGCCACGAATCGCGCCGCTCAGCGGCGTGATCTCGAGACCTTCAAGCGGCGGCAGGAGACGACGCTCGTGCCTTACGAGACGGCGCGGACGAGGCGGTGGACCTGCGACTGGGCGACCGCCAGGATCGACACCCCGCAGTTCCTGGGGGCGCGACGGCTCGATGACGTGCCGCTCTCGACGCTGATCCCCTGCATCGACTGGTCGCCGTTCTTCCTGTCATGGGAACTGAAGGGCAAATACCCGGCGATCTTCTCGGATCCGGTCGTCGGCACGGAGGCCCGCAAACTGCACGACGACGCGTTGCGGATCCTGGACGAGATCGTCCGTGACAACTCGCTCGTGGCCAAGGGTGTGTATGGGTTTTTCCCGGCCTCCTCCGCCGGCGACGACATCGTGCTCTACACCGACGACTCGCGGTCCACGGAACGGATGCGGCTCCATACCCTGCGGCAGCAATGGGAGCGAAAAGGGCAAGACAGCTTCCACGCCCTGGCGGATTTTGTGGCACCGACGGAGAGTGGTCGACACGACTACATCGGCGCCTTCGCCTGCACGACTGGCCATGGCTGCGACGAACTCGCCGCCCGTTTTGAGCGGGAGCACGACGACTACTCGGCGATTTTGGTGAAGGCCCTCGCCGACCGGTTCGCCGAGGCGTTTGCCGAATGGCTGCATGCCAAAGTGCGGTGTGAATGGGGATATGGCCGGGAGGAGCAACTCACGCCCGAGCAGATCATCGCCGAGGAATACCGTGGCATCCGACCGGCGCCGGGATATCCGGCCTGCCCCGACCACACCGAAAAACGATCGATCTTCGAGCTTCTGGAGGCCGAAGAGGCCGCCGGAATGGCGTTGACGGAAAACTGCGCCATGACGCCTGCCGCCAGCGTGAGCGGCCTCTATTTTGCCCACCCTGAAAGCCGATATTTTGCGGTGGACCGGATCACCCGCGAGCAGGTCGAGGCCTACGCGGCCCGCAAGGGAATGCCGGTGGCCGAGGTGGAGCGATGGCTGGCTCCCAATCTCGGCTACGACACGGAGTAAGACGCCCGCCAGAAAGACGCGCTTCATGGCGACCGACAACCACCGCCGGCCACGGACGCGTCGCATCCTCGTCGACGGGCCGGTGGGGGGCGGCGTGGAGCAGGGGTCGACGGCGGCGCTCACCCGCCGGTTTCTCGACTATATCCGCCACGAACGGGCGCTCTCCCCCAACACGCAGGCCGCCTACCGCCGCGATCTGGACACCTTCGCCGACTGGCTTGGCGGCGGCTCCGCGGCGCGGCTCTCGGTGCGTGATCTCGGCGATTACCTGGCCCACCTCGGCACCCGCGGCCTCGCCCGCGCCAGCATCGCCCGCCGGGCCGCCACGCTGCGCACGTTCTACGCCTTCCTCCAGCTCGAGGGGATCGTGACGGAAAGCCCGGCGGACCTGCTCGCCCCGGGCCGTCGCGACGACACCATTCCCGGCGTGCTCACGCCCGACCAGGTCGACCGGCTGCTGGCGAATCCCGATCCCACCACTCCGACCGGCAACCGCGATCGCGTGGTGCTCGAACTGCTTTACGCGACAGGCTGCCGCGCCTCCGAAGTGTCGGCCATGCGGGTGTCGGATATCCATCTGGGCGAGCAGTTCTGCACCTGCCACGGCAAGGGCGACAA
>CAYZFV010000279.1:0-5359 GCA_964477765.1 uncultured Candidatus Kuenenia sp. | reverse complement strand
AGGTCGGCATCCTGGCGGATGGCGTCGCGTGCCAAGGCTTCGCCGGCTCGGTCGCCGACCTGGCGAAACTCTCCGTGTGGAGCGTAACCCGTGCCGCTCACCTGCCAGGCCCGCCGGCCGGCATGCATTTCTCGGACGGTCATCTCGTTGCGGGTGAGCGTGCCCGTCTTGTCGGAGCAGACGACCGTGACCGAGCCGAGGGTCTCCACGCTCGGAAGCCGACGAACCAGCGCATTGCGGGCCACCATCCGCTGCAGCCCGATGGCGAGCACGAGCGTGACCACCGCGGGCAGACCCTCGGGCACGGCCGCCACGGCGAGGCTCACCGCCGTGAGCAGCACTTCCCAGAGGCTTCCGCCACGACGCAGCTCGAGTAGAACGATGACGGCCACGATCGCCATGCAGAGCACGATGAGCACGCGGCCGAGTTCGCCAAGCCGCCGTTGGAGCGGGGTGACTTCGGCCGGCGATCGCTCCAAGAGGCCGGCGATGTGGCCCAGCTCCGTGTCCATCCCGGTGGCCACCACGACGGCCTCACCGCGGCCGGCGGCGATGACGGTGCCGGAGTAGACCATCGTGCGGCGGTCACCGAGCGGCGTGGCGGCAGCGAGCTCGGCCTCGGCCTCTTTTTCCAGCGGCACCGACTCGCCCGTGAGCGCCGCCTCCTGCGCCTTGACCGCGTGGGCCTCGACGAGTCGGGCGTCGGCCGGCACGTAGTCACCGGCCTCCAACTCGATATGGTCGCCTGGAACGACCTCACGGGCCGGGATCGCCATCAGATGGCCATCGCGCATCACCCGTACCAGCGGCGTGGAGAGCTTGCGGAGGGCGGCCAGCGCCTGCATCGCCCGCTCTTCCTGGAAGAAGCCGATCAGCGCGTTGACGATCACGATCGCGGCGATCGCCGCCGTGTCGGCCCACTCGCCCATGATCGCCGAGATCACCGCGGCCGCGATGAGGATCCAGATCACAAGCTCGGCAAACTGCCGGGCGATCTTTCGCCACAACGGCACCGGTGGGGCTTCGATGAGCGCGTTGTCCCCATACTCCTCGAGCCGCGCGGTAGCGTCGGCAGCCGACAGCCCGGCGGCTGGATCAATGTTGAGCCGCTTCCCCACCTCACTGATCGGAAGAGCGTGCCATGCCGGTGATGCAGGGCGGGGCGGAATCGTCATCCGGAGATCCTGAGGTGAGTCAACTAGGAGAGTCGATAGACGAGGGCCAACGCTCCCACGAGCACAAAAATCATCAGCAGCGCATCGGGCTCGAAAAAGGGGATGCGTCGCTTGGCTTGATAGAGCTGGCCGAGTACGGCGATCGCGGAGGCGACGATCACGGCCATCGCCGTGACCGCATGCACAGGGGCGAGCGATGCGAAGAGCGGCCCGTCATGCACGGCATCGAGCGGCACGAAGAGAATCATGTTGAAGGCATTGCTGCCGAAGGCGTTGCCGATCGCCAGATCGATCGCCCCCATGCGCAGGGCGGTGATTGACGAGACCAGCTCCGGTAGGGAGGTGGTGACCGCGACGAGCGTGGTGCCGACGAACGTGCCACCCAGGCCGGAGTGTTCGGCGAGGCTCCCCGCAGTTTCCGAGAGCTGGGGCCCGGCAAAGAACAATGCGGCAGCCGCGGCTGCGAAGGTCATCACGGCCCGGCCGAGGTGACCGGAGTGAGGCTTTTCGGCCGCAGGTTGCCCTTGTGCCTCCGCCTCCGCGGCTGCCTCGCGATGGGCCCGCGCCGAGATTCGCTGATCAAGGAAAAGCACCCGGGCGCCGAGCAGGTAGGCAGCCAGAAGTGCCCACGACCAGCCTCCGATGCCCAGCCATTCGACCGGCGGCAGTTTGCCGGCGGTGAGCACAGCCGTGCCGGCGAGCCCGGTGAGCACGATGCCGAGCGTGGCCGAGAGGGCATGCGACGCCGCCTCGCGGGAAAACATTCTCCGTTCGCCCCGCCACGCGAGATCGAGTCCCGCGAGAATGAGCAGGTTCATGAGGCTGGAGCCGAACAGGTCTCCGGCGGCGATATCGACGAGGCCGGCTCGCACCGCAGAAATATCGACCGACAATTCCGGGAGTGAGGTGACGCCCGCCAACAGGAGGCTGCCGATGACGAGTCGGCCGAGTCCGGTGGCTTCGGCGATCGTGTCGGCGGCACGGGCCAGAAACGTGCCGGCGATCGCCACGACCAGCGCGAGCCCGATGAACTCGAGAATGAGAAGCGTCATGACCTACTCGGTCCACCTTCGAGGGCGATCGTGGCGGCGATTTGCCGATCGGCCCGCCGGCTTGCGCCGGCGGCTGTGTGGTAGCAGGGAACTCCGAGCGCAGTGCGGGGGTGGCACGAAGAAAAGTTCGAAGGCCGAATGATACGACATTTGGCAAATCGAAGAATCTTTTCCGACGGCGTATCATTTTGCGTTTTCGCGAGCTACTCTTCAGGGCAGCCTTATGACCAGCGTTGATGGTTACGTGTGCTGGGCCAGCCTGCTCGTGACGTCACTTCTCTCCGCTGCCAGCGCCGAGGCCACACCGCCGCCGCGCTGCTTGCCGATCGACATCTATTTCCAGGGGGGCGATGCCACGGAGCGGGCTGCCGTGGCGGCGGCCGAGGCATTTGCCGAGCGGCGCGGAGGCCTCACGATTCGGCGGCATGATCTCGACGCGGCGGCAGAGGCGAGGGAGGGCCTGGCGGCGTTGGCCGCCCGCCTGGCGATCGACGCCACGGCCACGCCCATCCTGTTTGGATGCAACCGCGTGGTGACCGGCGTCCGCGAGCCTGCCGCCATCGAAGACCGGCTCCGGGAACTCTCCGGCATCACGCTCTACACGAGGACGGGGTGCGCGCGATGCGACGACGCCAAGGCCTGGATCCCGTCGTTCCTGGCCCGCTTTCCGGGATTCGCCGTGGCGACGGTCGACATCGGCACCGATGCCGCGGGGCGTGCCCGGCTGGAGCAGCTCGTGAAGAAAAACGGCGTCGGGGGCGTGAGTGTGCCGGTGCTCCATGTCTGCAACTCGGTCGTGGTCGGCTTTGACACGGCGATGACGACGGGCCGCCGTATCGAGCAGTTTGTCGATCGCTGGGCCATCGACTGCCCACCGCCGCAGCCGCAGCCACCACCGCTCGACCATTCGAGCGACACGACAGCATCGCTATCTCAGGTTCCCGACGAGCCGGCTCCACGGCCTCGCCTCGATGTGCCTCCTGAGCCTCTCGAGCAAAGCGTCAGCCAGCCGAGCATGCGGCAGCAACTCGAGCCGGAAGTGATTGACGCCCCGGCACTCGAGATGTTCAACGGCCGGCTCGATCCGCGCCGGCTGGGCATGCCGCTCTTTACGCTGGCCGTCGGCCTGATCGACGGTTTCAATCCCTGCGCAATGTGGGTGTTGCTGCTGCTGCTTTCGATTCTCGTGAATCTCAAGGATCGGGCGAGAATCCTGGCGGTCGCCGGCACGTTCGTGTTTGTCAGCGGGGCGGCCTACTTCGCCTTCATGGCGGCCTGGCTGAATGTGTTTGAGTGGATCGGCTACGTGCGGCCGGTGCAGGTCTGCCTGGGCCTGCTGGCGATCGTGATCGGCTCGATCCACGTGAAGGATTTCTTTGCCTTCAAGCAGGGGGTGTCGCTCTCGATCCCGGAGACGGCCAAGCCGGGCATCTACGACCGGATGCGACGGATCGTGAACGCCGACAACCTCCCGGCGGCGGTCGCCGGCGCGTTTGCGCTCGCGGTGCTCGTGAATGTCGTCGAGCTGCTTTGCACGGCGGGGCTCCCGGCGGTCTACACCAACATCTTGTCGCAGCAAAGATTTTCTGCGGCGGTTCGCTACGGCTACCTGCTCCTCTACATCCTGGCCTACATGTTCGACGATGCGATCATGGTGGCGGGCGTCGTGTGGACGCTCTCCCGGCTCAAGCTGCAGGAGACGGGGGGCCGCTGGCTGAAGCTCCTGAGCGGCGGGGTGATCTTCCTGCTCGGCCTTACGATGCTCTTCAAGCCGGAGTGGCTGGCGTGAGGTAACGACAACGCAGTTCGTCTACCCGAGCAGCTGCCGGTAGCGGTCGAGAAAGTGGCTGTTGACCTCGGCGGTGATGCCCTGCCAGGCTTCGTCGATCAGCGTGCCGGAGAGCAGCCCGCCGGCGGCCCGCGAGGCGATGCCTCCGAGCACGCTCGCCAGCGGCAACGCCGGATCCGTGCCCAGCAGCCGCTCGGCGTCGACATGTCCAAACTCGTTGGCCACGAGCGACAGCGCCGGCAACTTCGGCACCGGGTCGCGGCCATTCACATACCGCTGGATCTTGCCGCCCAACTCCCGATTGAAGGCGTCACAGGCGGCGCGGTTGCCGATCATCGGCGCGCCGAAGGTATGCACCTCGTGCACCGGCACCATCCGCCGCTTGAAGAGCCAGGCGGAGAGCAGGGCCAGCGCCCCGCCGAGGCTGTGGCCCGTGATCCAGAGCGGCCGATCACACTGCTTGAGCTCCGCTTCGACCGTGGTGGAGATCGGCTCCCAGATGTCGGCCAGCGCGTCGGTGAAGCCCTTATGAAACCGCGCTCCCACGCCCGCGGCCGCGAGGTCATGCCCCAGCCGCCCCTCCGGCACCACGAGCAGATTCATCGCATCGGTGAGGAGAAGATCTTTCAGGCCGTCGAGGCTCGTCGGGCTTTCCGTGCCGCGGAAGGCCACGACGACATGCCCGGGGCTCACGCCCACCCAGCCCTGCGTGTTGCCCACCGAGAGAAGCCGGGCCTCGAGCCCGAGCCGGTCGGCGAAGGCCGCCTTGCCGGCGGCCTCATCGAGGTAGGCCAGTTCACTGGCCACGAGAAGGAAACGCGAGTTGGCCGGGCTGCTGCCGGCATCTTCATTCAGCGGATCAATTGACATAGCGGCGCTCCGTGCCGGGTGGGGCGGCATTCTTCCAGGCCCTGAGGGTCGATGTCGGGATGCCGCATCCCGACACGTCCAGCTGCAATAACTGCGGGGGCGGCGTGGCCAGAAACGCGTTCACGCCGTCGGGCGTGATCGGTGTGCGGGCGACGCGGAGGATTTCCAGCGCCGGCAGGGCGGCCAGCTTCACCAGGCCCGCGTCGGTGATCTGGGAGTCGTTGAGCGTGAGCTCCTTGAGCCGCGGCAACGCGGTGAGCAGGTCGAGCGTGGCGTCGGTGACGTCGGGATTGGCCATCTCGAGGATCTCGGTCTGCGGCCGTTCGGTGAGGAAGGAGTAGTCGTCGCGATCCCAGCCGGTGAGTACGACGGCCGGGCTTCCCTCGACGACCCGCTCCCGCGGCCCGAGCCCCACGATCGCCAGGTAGGCTTCCTGCCAGACAAAGGGCGCCGCCCCCACCACGAGCCCACCG
>CAYZFV010000278.1:0-5155 GCA_964477765.1 uncultured Candidatus Kuenenia sp. | reverse complement strand
TCGCCTGGATGTCACCGAGTTCCCCCGAGAGGATCATCTCCCGCGCCTGCCGCACGAGGGGATAGCCGGTGTAGTTGTGGGTGACGGCAAACACGCCCGGTGCCTTCGCCACGATCTCGGCCAATGCCTCAGCCTCGGCGAGCGTGAGCGTGAGCGGCTTGTCGCAGACGACGTTGAAGCCCGCCTCGAGGGCCGCTTTCGCGACGGGGAAGTGCATGTGGTTGGGGGTGGCGACCGAGACGAAGTCGATCCGCTCGCCCGGCGGCAGCGACCGCTCCTTGGCGAACATCTCGTCATAGGAGCCATAGGCCCGCGCGGGGTCGACGGCATAGTCGGCGGCGCTGGCCTTCGACCGCGCGGCGTCGCTGGAGAACGCGCCGGCGACCAGTTCGGCCCGGTTGTCGAGGATCGCCGCGGTCACGTGCACGCGACCGATAAACGAGCCCTGCCCGCCGCCCACGATGCCCATGCGAAGTTTTCTGCCGAGTGCGCCATTGGTGGCCATCGCTGACTGTTCCTTTCCGGTATCGAGATGGGCGGCCGAGGTTCCTCACTGGCCTGCCCGAGGAAGCGAAATGTAGCACACGAGACGCCCCTGGTCGCGCCCGCCACGGAGCCCGTGGTTGCCACTCCCGGCGGCGCCGGCCTACCATGCAGGGAATGGGATTCAACGACCGCCGCTATTCCTACGACGATCGCGGCCCCTTCATGGCCGAATGGACCGCGGTGCTCACGATCATCGTGGCGACCGTCGCGGTCTGGGTCGCCAACCTCGTCGCCGCCGGCAGCCTGCCGATCAATCGGTTTCTCGCGCTCCGGGGCGACCTCCCGCAGCACCTGCTCGAGGTATGGCAGCTGGTGACCTACGGCTTCGTGCACGACGAATCCGGCCCCTGGCATCTGCTCTTCAACATGATGGCCATCTACTTCTTCGGCCGCGAGATCGAGGCCCTGCTCGGCCGCGGTGAGTTTTATCGGTTTTATTTCACGGCCATCGTGGTGGCCGGGATCGCCTGGGTGGCGAGCGTGCAGATCAGCCAGCCGGCCCTCGCGGCGCAGACCTTCCTCGTGGGGGCCAGCGGGGCCGTGATGGCGGTCCTGGCGCTCTTCATCTGGTACTTCCCCCGGCAGACGGTCTACATCTACGGCGTCCTCCCGGTGCCGGCCTGGGCGCTCGGTGTGCTCTTCGTGGTGCTCGACCTCCAGGGCGCCGCCTCGCAGCGGGGCAACGTGGCTCATATCGCCCATCTCGCCGGCGCCGCCTTCGGGCTCCTCTACGCCTGGCGAGGCTGGAATCTCGGCGGTTTCTCCGACCTCTCGACAGAAGTGCAACGCCGGTGGCGGGGAATGCGGGTGGTACGGCCCGAGGACGACGCTCCGACACCGCGGCAGCGACAGCGGGCCGACGATGAGGCGCTCCAGGCCGAGGTCGATCGGCTCCTCGAAAAGATCAGCCGCTCCGGCGAAGCGAGCCTGACGCCCAAGGAGCGGGAGACGCTCACCCGCGCCAGCGAGCGGTTCAAGCAGCGGTCGCGGTGATGCTCGTGCCCATGGATGGATACCCCCTGCCACGCTCGATCGTCCAAGCCCTGGTGCTGTGGGTTGCCGTGGCCTGCGCTGCGGCAGCCGGCCCCTCCGCCCGGGCCATGGAGCCGGGCATGCCCAATCCGCCGGCCTTTCCCACCCGGGTGAAGTGTGCCCTGCTCATCCTCGATGTGATCGACATCGACGACGTCAACGAGTCGCTCGAGGTGGAACTGGCCCTGCTCGCCTCCTGGCATGACCCCCGGCTGGCCTTCGATCCGTCCGAAGAAGGAACCCCCTGCAAGCTCTACCAGGGCGACTTCCAGTTCGCCGAACTGTTCAACGGGTGGTGGCCCCAGTTTCTCATCGTCAATCAGGTCGGCCGGGGCGACACCAGCGCGGTCACACTCCGGGTGTTTCCCGACGGCACCGTCCGCTACGCGGAGCAACGCGACGCCACGCTCGAGACGCCGATGTCGCTCCAGGACTATCCCTTCGACACCCAGCGGCTCCGGGTGTTGCTCGTGCCCTTCGGCGACACCGCGGATCAGGTCGTGCTCGAAGTCGACGAGGAGTATCAAAACACGACCGAAGAGCACGTCCGCCACGACAGCCAGGTCAACGTGGCCGGCTGGGATCTCCAGGATCTCGACATGCAGGCCGATGAGGCGCGGCTCGCCGTGGGCAGCGGCATCCGGTCCATTTCCCGGATCGTCACCACGATTCAGTTTCAGCGCCGCAGCTGGCAGCTCGTCTGGCAGATGCTCTTTCCGATGCTCGTGATCGTGTCGATGATCTGGTCGATCTTCTGGATCGACATCGATTCGCTGGCCGACCGGCTCAACGTATCGTTCATCGGCGTCTTGACGATCGTCGCCTACCAGTTTGTGGTGATGGACAACATGCCACGGATGTCGTACCTGACGTTCACCGACACGCTGCTGCTCGTGTCGTTCGTGACGATGTCGGCCACGATCCCGCAGAGCCTGTTCATCCACTCGCTCGTGCGACGAGGTCGCCAGCGAGATGCGACAGCAATCGACCGCCTCTGCCGCTGGATATTCCCCCTCACCTACACGCTGTTGGTCGCCGCCACCTTTGTGTGGTACTGGATCACGTAGACCTCGTCGACTAGCGGGTGATCGGAGCGGTGGCGGCGGCGGTGATGACCTGGGGTCGGGCGGCGAGGCGGACCTGGTCGATCGTGGCTGCCAGTTCCGCGACCGTGCGGTCGTCGAAGGGGCCCGCCTGCACGCCGTAGATCCGGCCGCGGGTATCGAGGATCACGACACTGGGCACCCCCTTCACGAGGCCAAACTGCTGATCCATCGTGTCGCCAAAGTCGAGCCATACCGGCAGCTGCGGCGACTCCTTGCGGATCCGCGCCCGCACCACCGGATGCATCGCCTTCGGCACTTCGGCGAGGCAGGCCACCGGGATCGCATGCACGTCGGGCACGCGAACCTCCGCCGGCCAGCCGGGCAGACCCGTGACGGGCTGTTTCGTCCACTCGGCGTCGCTCGCCGTGGCGGCCGTGGGATGAAAGCGAAGGTGGAGTTTCTGGCCGAGCTCATGGGCGGCCTCGGCCCCCTTCCGCTCGGCAAACACGAGCACCACCACGTCGCCGAGAAGCTGGCCGGTTTCCCGCCGCGTGCGGAACTGGTCTTCGAGGGCGATATTGACCACCCGCCCGCTCGTCTCCGCCTGGGCGGGCCTGTCAATACTGCCGCTCATGATCGTCAATGCCATGGTGGAAGCGAAGATTGAATGAACAGCGTACCGTCGCGAGGAGGAGAAAAGCGACATCAGAACACCGAAGCGGGTGGTGGGGGCTCGAGACCGCAGGGGAGGTACCAAGCCCCGGCATCCGGGCACAAGGCGGCTTTGTCAATGCAGCCCGATCCTCACTCGTCGGCCGACTCACCCGGCCGCAGCATGGCGAGCACCACCGGCAGAAATACCAGCGACGTCAACGTGCAGGTCGTCACCCCCAGCGTGAGCACCCTGCCCAGACTCTCCAATCCCTTGTGGCTGGCCACCATCAGGGCGCCGAAGCCGAGGATCGTGGTGAGGGCGTCGACGAGCACGGCATTGGCGGTGGAGGCGCTGATCGAATAGGGACCGGGCCGCTCCAGCGCGTCATGCACGATATGCACCCCGTAATCGACGGCGATGCCGAGGATCAGCGGAATGCCGATCAGGTTGGCCGGATTGAGATCGATGCCCACCAACCCCATCAGCCCGAGAGTCTGTGCCATGCCGATCGCCAGCGGCAATCCCGCCAGGAGGGCGTAGGTGATGCTGCGGAAGTCGAGCCACAGCACGACCAGGATCACGGCCAACGAATAGAGGGCCGCCTGCTCGTAGCTCCGCTTCATCTCGAGCGACGCCTCGTAGGCCTGCAGGGGGTTGCCGGTGGCCCGGGCGTCGACGCTGCGAACATCCTGCACAAACTTTTCCAAAGACCCGAAGTTCCAGATGTCGCCGCGGCCGTAGATCTTGAGCAGGTGCTTCCCGCTTTGGCCCACAAACCGCTCCACGAGGCTCGGGGGAAGGTCGTCGAGCGCGGGCGACTCGGGGTTGGCCACACCGGCCAGCGCATGGAGCCGGCTGAGCAGCTCGCCCGCCGACCGCTGCTGAAACGTCGCCAACGCCCGGAAGCATTCCTCCGGTGGCATCCTTCGCAACGCCTCACGGGTGCGCTCCAGATGCCAGGCCGTCCGCAATCCGGCGGGCCGCTTCGCCGCCTCGGCCTGCGCCCAGGCGAGTGTCTCGCCGAGGCTGTCGAGACGATCGACCGGGATTTCAGGCGGCCGCTCCGGCAGCGCGGCGAGGCGGTCGTGAATCCGCGCGATGATCGGCTGCTTGAGATCCCCGTCGACCGGCAACAACGAGGCGATCTCGTCGACCCGTTCCACGCTCGGCAGATTCTGCAGCGCCTCCTTGCGGGCCAGGAGTTCTTCCCGGGAATCGGCGATCGAAAGGGCATACCACACGCTCTGATCGCATTCCTCGAGAAGCTTTTTCTCGACCGCCACACTCTCGAGGCCGTCGGCCTGCAGGTTGAGCAGATTGTGGTCGTACTTGAGTTCGTGGAGCCCCGACGCGATCGCCAGCGTGACGGCCATCGAGGCCAGCGCGACAAACCGCGGATACTTGAAGATCGGCGCCAGCCAGGAGTGCACGGGCACCGGCTGGGGGATGTGTTTCCCGAACATGCTCCGGTCGACCAGCGCGATCACGGCCGGCAGCACGAGCAGCTCCGCGGCGGCGCAGAGCAGGATGCCCCCCGAGGCGATCGTCCCCAGTTCCGACACTCCTACAAAGCTCGTCAGCGAGGCGGAGAAAAAGGCGACCGCCGTCGTGATGGCGCCGGTGAGGATGCTCGGCCCCACCGCGCCGCTCGTCTCGAGCAGCGCGGCCTCGCAGTCGAGGCCCCGCCGACGTCCCTGCAGGTAGCGGGCGACGTAGTAGGTGCCGTAGTCGATGCCGACGCCGATCATCGTCACGGTGAAGGTGACGCTGAGGATGTTGAGATGCCCCACGCTGGCGGTGGCCCAGCCGAAGGCCCAGGCCATGGCGATCACGAGCACCCCGTTGGCCATCAGCGCATGCCGCACGCCGCCGAAGC
>CAYZFV010000277.1:0-7691 GCA_964477765.1 uncultured Candidatus Kuenenia sp. | reverse complement strand
ACCGACTGCACGAGCCAGGCGACGAGCCCCACGATCACGACCAGGAGTGCGGCGGCAAAGAAATATCCCGCCAAGGCCGGGCCGATCCACGCGGAGAATGCCGGGATTTCCTCTTCGAGCACCATCGTGGCCTACCCTCCGCGAGTTTCGTCGGAGCCCGTGCCTCGCGCCCGCCGCCCCGGCCGTGCCTGCGTGTCGCGGATGATGTCGAGGAACAGGTCTTCCAACGTGGTGCGGGGATTGCCGATCTCGGCGTCTGTCGAGCCATGCCGCTCGAGCACCTCCCGAATTTCCTCGCGGGCAGCCGCGGAAAGGCCTGTGGCTCGAATCTGCGTGACGTCGGTCACCCGTAACAGGTCTTCCACGCGGCCGAGTTCTTTCAGTTCGCCCTGGTGCAACACGGCGATACGATCGCACACATCCTCGACGTCGGCCAGGAGATGGGAGCACATGATCACCGTCTTGCCGCGATTCTTGAGATCGATGATGAGATCCTTCATTTCACGGGTGCCGATCGGATCGAGCCCGCTGGTCGGCTCATCGAGCATCACGAGCTCGGGATCGTTGATGAGGGCCTGTGCCACGCCGATTCGGCGGGTCATGCCCTTGGAATACTCCTTGAGTTGCCGCTTCTTGTCACGGCCCAGCCCCACCATCTCGATCAGCATGTCGGCCCGCCGCTTCCGCTCCTCCGGGGGCATGTCGAAAAGTCGGCCGTAGAAATCGAGCGTTTCTTCGGCGTCGAGAAACTTGTAGAGATACGACTCTTCCGGCAGATACCCGATCCGTTCATTCTTCGAGACGTCGGTGGCGTCGCGACCAAACACGAGGGCCTCGCCCGACGTGGGGAAGATCAGGCCGAGCAGGAGTTTGAGGGTCGTCGTCTTGCCCGATCCGTTGGGCCCGAGCAGGCCGAAGATCTCACCCCGCCGCACCTCCAGATCGAGCGGCTTGAGGGCGACTTTCTTGCTGCGTCCCCAGAAATCGCGGTAGGTCTTGGAAAGATTACGGGCCTCGACGACCACCTCATCACCGATGGGTGGCCGGCCGACGGCCTGGGGCGCGGGTGTGCTTGCGGTCGACATACGAAACCCTCAGGGACGAGCGAGCCTAACGAACGAGCCGAATCAATCGGCCTAACCGAATCAGCCTATCCAATCAGCCTGGTAAACATCCCTCTCCGGCTCCCAGTGTGAAGCGACAGCCGGACTGCATCCGACGGTTCCCGAAGGCTTCACCCGCGAGGACCCCCCATTTTTATTCTCACCGCCGGATTTCGCAAGTTTCGCCGAGAAAATCCGGGGGAACAACGCCTTGGGGCGCGGGGACGTGGCCCGCGGCTGCGTCAGTAGCTCGTGGCAGGCGAGGTGGCAGCAGGCTGCGCGCCGCGATGCTGCGCCGATGCTTCCACCACTCGGAAGGCGGCCATCAGTTCAGCCGGCGCAAAGTAGGGCTCGTCGGGGTAGCCTCCGGCCCGGTCAATTTTTTCGGCAGCAAGCTGCTGCCACGACAGGCCGCTTGCGAGATGCCAGGCGACTGCTTGGGCCACATTCTGCGAAACCGCGCCCCGACCGAAGGCCTCCAAAACAGCCGCCAACTGCGAATCAGACGAAAACGACCCAAGCGATACCAATCGGTATGGCAGTCGGGGGCTCGGCTCCGGCTTGCCATATTCCAGGCATACCGTGGCCACCTTGATGGTTCGCACTTTTTCCGGGGGCACCGCAAACATGCCGCCACCCATGCCACCCATGCCACCACCCATTCCGCCCATGCCGCCACCCATACCGCCACCCATGCCACCCATGCCACCACCGCCTGTAGCCTGCGCACCGGCGCCACCGCCCATGCCGCCGCCACCCATACCCCCGCCACCCATACCACCCATGCCCATGCCGCCCATGCCCATCTGGGCGAGAACCGGCACTCCGGCAAAGGCTGCGGGAAGCTTCAGGGTAAGCGGCTTGTCAGATTTGTTGGCCACGACGATCTGGGCCGACTTGGCATCGTTGGGGATGTACTTCACGCTCACGAGCCCCCGGGCCTCGGCCTCGAGCACATCGAGAGGAGTAGAGGCATTTGCAGGAGCGGCCGCCCGCACGGGCTCTTTGCCGGGGAGAGGCGGAGCGACCAGGAAGCAGAGGGCCCACGTGGTCCACGCGACGGCAACGAATCTCACCATGACAGCACCCTGAAGCGACTTGGCCTTCGAAACAGAACCGACCCGGCAAGTATGCCTTCGGCACCAAAGAAGTCGAACTCGCGGAACCCACCAAAAAATCCGTCTCTCCGGGCCCAGTTTGGCGGCTGTGGCGATTGTGACGGAAAAATGGGCGGCCCGCGAGTTTGCGGCCTGCGGCTGCCAGGAAGGCTCGAGTCGGGTGACAGCCTATCGCTTGCTGAACTGCGTGCCGCGGCGGGCACCACGCAGGCCGTACTTCTTCCGCTCCTTCATGCGGCCGTCACGGGTCAGGAGCCCGTTGTGGCGCAGCGATTCGGCGAGTTCTGCATCGAAGGCTTTGAGTGCGCGAGCGATGCCGAGCCGACAAGCTCCCGCCTGACCGGTCGATCCACCACCATCGACCGTGATGCTCACATTCACGTCGGACTGCTTGCCGACCTGCTCCAAGGCACCGGCCACCAACATGCGGTCCTTGATGGCCGGAAAATACGCGTCCAGATCCCGACCGTTGACGACGATCGTGCCGGTGCCGGGACGAAGTCGCACTCTCGCGACAGCCGTCTTGCGGCGGCCGGTGGCGATCACGTCGTGTGTTGCGTTTGCTGCTGCCATGATTTCGTTTCTCTTACTTGGCTCCCACTTCCAGCGGTTCAGGCCGTTGGGCCTGATGCGGGTGCTCAGCCCCGGCGTAGATTTTCAGTTTGTCGAGCATCACCCTGCCGAGCCGGTTTTTTGGCAGCATGCGACGGACGGCCTCGTGGAGGATCAACTCGGGTTTTCGGTCACGGCGATGCTCGGCCGTTTCAGACCGCAGGCCGTTGTAGCCCGTATACCAGCGGTAGAGTTTCTGCTGCCACTTTTTGCCGCCGAACTCCACCTTTTCGGCGTTGATAACGACCACGTAGTCGCCGGTGTCGACGTGCGGAGTGTACGTCGGACGATGCTTGCCCATCAGCATCATGGCGATTTCCGTGGCGAGCCGACCGACCATCTTGCCGTCGGCGTCGACCAGCCACCACTGCTGCTCCACCTCACCGGGCTTGGCCATGAACGTTTTCATGCTGCAAAAGTCCTCTTTCTTTCCGAGCTCCGAATGCTACCAATCAGCTTATCCGGCAGCAAGCGGCTCCCCATCGGCTCGGCAGTTGGGCCCACCATGCCCCCAAAAAAGCCTCCGGTTGCCATCTGAAGACCGTGGAAGCACACTTTGTCTATCTCCATACGCCAGCCACAGGCCGCTTCATGAAGGTCGCCGTCGTCAAAGAATGTTTTCCCGGTGAACGCCGGGTCGCCCTGGTTCCCGCGGCCGTCGCCCCGCTGATCAAGGCCGGGCTCGAGATCGTGGTGGAGGAATCGGCGGGCCTTGCCGCGGGCTTCCTCGACGAAGATTATCGATCTGTCGGGGCGAGAATCGTCTCCCGTGACGAAGTATTTGCCGCCGAATGCCTGCTTACCGTCCGCACGGCTGCGGCTGCTGGCGATGCCTGGCCCGCCGACCGTGATCGGCTTCGGCAGGGGCAGGTCGTGATCGGAATCTGCGATCCGCTCGGTGCACCCGAGGCGTGCCGCGAGGCTGCCGAACGCGGTGTCACGCTCTTTTCGCTCGAGCTTGTGCCGCGAATCACGCGGGCCCAAGCGATGGACGTGCTCTCGAGCCAGGCCAACATTGCGGGCTACCGGGCCGTGCTCCTGGCGGCCACGGCCCTGCCCCGGATCTTCCCGATGATGACCACCGCCGCAGGCACGGTGAAGCCGGCGAAGGTGCTGATCCTGGGAGCCGGCGTGGCCGGCCTCCAGGCGATCGCCACGGCCAAGCGGCTCGGGGCGCAGGTGAGCGCCTACGACGTGCGGCCGGCGGTGAAAGAACAGGTGCAGAGCCTCGGGGCGAAGTTTGTGGAGCTCGATCTTGAGACCGATTCCAGCGAGGCGGCCGGGGGCTATGCCAAGGCGATGGGCGAAGAGTTTTACAAGAAGCAGCGAGAACTCCTCGGCAAGGTGATTGCCGACAGCGATGTCGTGGTCTGCACGGCGCTCATCCCCGGCCAGAAGGCTCCTACGCTCGTGACCCGCGAGATGGTGTCACTGATGAGGCCAGGCAGCGTGATTGTCGACATGGCCGCCGAGCGGGGCGGCAACTGCGAGGCGACCACATGCGGCGAGACGACCGTCGTCGACGGCGTGACGATTCTCGGGCCGACCAACCTGCCGGCCGAGGTCGCCACCCACACCAGTCAGCTGTACGCCCGGAATATCGCCACCTTTCTCACCCACCTCGTCAAGCTCGGCCTTCCCGACGTGTCGCTCGACGACGAGATCTGTCGCGACACGCTCGTGGCTCGTGGCGGGCAGCTCGTCCACCCGAAGGTGCGTGAGCGAGCGGGGCTCGCCCCGCTCGACCAGCTTGCCTCCTCCTGACGCCGCCGATCACTCGGAGTTTTTGCCATGCCCTTTCCCGTGCTCCTGGCCGAAGCGGTCGCCACCGAAGACCCGGCCGCCCGGTTCATCCGCCTCCTGACGGTGTTCCTCCTGGCGATGTGGGTGGGCTTCGAGGTGATCACCAAGGTGCCGCAGCGGCTCCACACGCCGCTCACGAGCGGGTCCAATGCGATCTCGGGCATCACGGCCGTAGGCGCGATTGTGGTGGCTGGCGCCCTGTCGACGGCCTCGAGCACGTTGCTCGGTCTGGCGGCGGTGGTGCTCGCGATGATCAACGTCGCCGGCGGCTTTGTCGTCACCTACCGCATGCTCGAAATGTTCAACCCCAAGAAGAAGTAGCGCCGCATGTCGAGCCAAGCCTGGATCAATCTCGCGTATCTTGCCGCAGCGATGCTGTTCATCGTGGCCTTCAAGCTGATGAGCGGGCCGCGGACGGCCGTGCGGGGCACGTTTCTCGGCGCCGCCGGCATGGCGATCGCGATCATCGCCGCCTGTTTCGAAGCCCCGATCGCGCAAAGCGTCGCCGCCCGAGGAGCATGGCCTCTGCTGATGCTGGGAGTGGCGGCACTGCTCGGCGGCGGCATCGGGGCCACGATGGCCCTTCGCTATCCGATGACCGGCATGCCCCAGATGGTGGCCCTGCTCAACGGCTTTGGTGGCGCCGCGTCGGTGCTCGTCGCCGGGGCGGAGCTGGCCAGTACCTGCAATCTCGCCTTTTGCGATAGCGACCCGCGGGCCACCACCGCCGCGGCGAGCCTGCTGCCATGGACCCAGTTTTCGATCGCCACGGCTCTCACGGGGCTCATCGGGGCGGTCACGTTTTGGGGCAGCCTCGTGGCGTTCGGCAAGCTGGAAGAACTGCCGCAGTTCAAGAAGGCCTGGACCGACCCCCGCCGTCATTGGATCAACATCAGCCTCGTGGTTCTCACGCTGCTGCTCGCGTGGGGCGTCTGCACCAACCCTGACCGGACGATTCTCTTCTGGCTGCTCGTGATCGTCGGCAGTGGCCTCGGCGTCACGCTCACACTGCCGATCGGTGGCGCCGACATGCCGGTCGTGATCTGCCTGCTCAACAGCTATTCGGGGCTGGCGGCCGCGGCGGCCGGTTTCGTGATCGACAATTCCGTGCTCGTGATCGCCGGCTCCCTCGTCGGCGCGTCGGGCCTCATCCTCACGGCGATCATGTGCCAGTCGATGAACCGGTCGCTTCTCGGCGTGCTCTTTGGCGGCCTCGGCACCACGGCCGCCGTGAGTGGCGACGATGTCTATGCCGGGAAGGTCAAGAGCGCCGGGGCCGAGGAGATCGCGATGGTGCTCGAAGGCGCCGACAAGGTGGTGATCGTGCCGGGTTATGGCCTCGCCGTCGCCCAGGCCCAGCATGCCGTACGGGAGTTGGCCGACGCGCTCGAGGAGCGTGGCACCAGCGTGGCCTATGCGATCCATCCGGTGGCCGGGCGGATGCCGGGCCACATGAACGTGCTTCTGGCCGAGGCCGACGTGCCCTACGAGAAACTGCGGGAGATGGACGACATCAACCCCGAGTTTGCCGAGACCGACGTGGCCATCGTGATCGGGGCCAATGACGTGGTGAACCCCGCGGCCCGCACCGATCCCTCGAGCCCGATCGCCGGCATGCCGATTCTCGACGTCGACAAGGCCCGCACGGTCGTGGTGGTGAAGCGGTCGCTCTCGCCGGGCTTCGCCGGCATTCCCAACCCGCTCTTCGCGGCCGACAACACGCTGATGTATTTCGCCGACGGCAAGAAGGCGATTCTCGACCTCGTCGCCGCGCTCAAGTAGGCAACACGTCGGCCCACAGCGAATCCGACACGAGCAAGCCGCGGCGGGTGAGCCGCACGCTCTGCCCGTCGTCGGTGGCCAGCCCTGTAGCGACCCACCGGGCAACCGCCGGCCCCACGAGCCCGTCGATTTCGAATCCGCTCGCTTCGCGAAATGCCGCCCGGTCGACGCCGTCCCGCCGCCGCAGCCCCACGACGATCCGCTCACGCGCCGCCTGCTCGGCGGTCATCGCATCGACGTCCCCCGTGGCGTCGTCGCCCGCAAGGGTCTTCGCGATCCAGGTGGTCGTGCTGCGGTGATTCGTGATCCGCGTGCGGCCGTCGAACCGTGCCGCCCCTGGCCCGAAGGCCTCCCAAGGCCGGCAGTCCCAGTAGACCTCGTTGTGGCGGCAGCGAAAGCCCGGCCGGCTAAAGTTGCTCACCTCATAGTGCTCGTAGCTAGCTGCCTCGAGCCGATCGATCGCCTTTTCAAACATCGCCCCCTCGAGGGTGTCATCCACCGGCCGCAGGTCACCTCGTCGCCGTGCTGTCTCGAAGGCCGTGCCTTGTTCCCAGGTCAGGCAGTAGACCGAGACATGCTGCACGCCGAGGGCCACGGCCGCGGCCAGGTCGGCCTCCACGTCGGCCAGCGTCTGCCCCGGTGCGGCCGTCATCAGGTCGAGATTCACGACGAGCCCGGCATCGAGCAGACGAGCCACGGCAGCCCGCACATCGGCAGGGGCATGGTCGCGATCGAGCACCCGGAGTGTGGCCGCATCCAGCGACTGCCCCCCGAGGCTCACCCGCGTCACCCCGCACTCGCGAGCCGCCGACACAAACTCTGCGGTGACATCGAGTGGATTGGCTTCCACGGTCACTTCGGCATCGCAAGCTGTCCTGAGTTTCGTCGCGAGCAACTCAAACAGCCGCCGCAGTCCGTCGGGCCCCAGGTGCGACGGCGTGCCACCACCGAGATAGAGCGTGTCGAGTTCAAGCGGCTGGCGGACGCGTTCCAACTCGCGAGCCAAGGCCTCGAAATAGCGGTCGATCAGATCGTCACGCCCCGCCACGAGCGTGAAATCGCAGTAGCCGCACCGGTGGCGGCAAAAAGGCACGTGGACATACGCGTGACGGGGGCTTCTGAGCATGCGTGTACTATACGAAGGCGAATACGGCGAGGGACTTCATCAACTCGCCCAACCGGCTCGGGGTTGCCCACATCAGAAAAAGGCAGGATTCGGGCTGCCCGCACTCCGAGAGCCGGCGTAGCTGGCAAGCGCAGGCATGGATGCCGG
>CAYZFV010000276.1:0-4593 GCA_964477765.1 uncultured Candidatus Kuenenia sp. | reverse complement strand
CCGGGCAGCCGCCACGCAGCTGAGAAAACCCGCCGCGACGAGTATGAACGGCACAGCCAGCCACCAGGCCGCCCGCAGTGGAGTGCCGTGATCGAGGCTCTGGCCCACCGGCGCGACCAAGAGTGAGAGATACCAAAGGATCACCGGCGGCTGATTGACGAGGTAGAGCAGCCGGCGCAAGAGGCCGCTGCCGGCACTCCCGCCGGCGAATTCCGGATAGAGCTGCCGCTGCATGCCGACCACGCCGGCCAGCACGAGCCACGTGCCCGCAATCGCTGCATGCAACGCCCAGCGACGCCGTAAGGTCTCCCGCCAGGAGCCGCTCACGAGCAAGGCGTCGTAAAGCAGAATCACAAGCGGCACCACCACCATCCATTCCTTGCAGGCCATCCCGGCCGCACAAGAAACGACGGCGGCGACGGAGAACGCGCGCCCCCGCCGGCCTTCACTCGCGACCGCGGCCATGAAGAAGGCGAGCGTGGCGAGGGCGGCCGTGGCAGCGAGCAACTCGATCCGCTGATAGGCATACGCCACAGCCTGCGTCTGGATCGGATGCACAAGCCACAGGGCGGCGGCGATCGCGGCCGTTTCCCGCGGATGGCGGCAGCCCTGCCGCGCGAGCCCGGCAGCCGCCACCCACCAGAGCAGCCAGCCATTCAAAAGGTGAATGGCGAGATTGGTGAGATGAAAGCCGATGGGATCGAGCCCTCCGACAGCGTGGCTGATCGCGAAGGAGTAGTAGGGCAGAGGCCGATGCGGAAGCTCCCCTCCGGCAAACATCGGCCGCCACGGGGGCCAGAGGGTGCGAATGGCGGGGTTCTCGACAATTTCAGAGAGGTCGTCGAAGAGAAAATCGCCCCTGAGGGCGGGGAGGTAGGCGATCGCGGCGGCGATCGCGATCCCCACCATGGCAACCGGCAAAAGATCACCGCGCGGCCGCGATTCCTCGATCATGACAACCAGCCCAGTTGCTTGCAGAACGCTGACATTTTCTGAATATGCTCTGGCGACCTGGATCGTCAGAGCGAGTGGCAGACATGTCAAGTGTTTTCACCGATACCGTCGAAGATGCGAGGGTGGCGACCCAGGTCGCAGCCCCGCCGGTCGATGTCACGATCCTCATGCCCTGCCTCAATGAGCGGATCACGCTGCCGGCCTGCATCGACACCGCACAGCAGGCGGCCGACCAGCTTGCCGAGCGAGGGCTTTCTGTCGAGATTCTCATCTCCGACAACGGCAGCGACGACGGCAGCCAAGACTACGCCCGCTCTCGGGGCTGCCGCGTGGTGCACTGCGACCGGCGGGGCTATGGGGCGGCGCTCATCAACGGCATCCGCGAGGCCCGCGGACGGTTTATCGTGATGGGCGATTCCGACGCCTCCTACGACTTCCGCGAAGGTGTGCCGATGGTGGCGAAGCTCGAGGAGGGCTACGACATCTGCATGGGCAACCGGTTTACCGGCCGGATCATGCCCGGCGCGATGCCGCCCCTCAATCGGTATCTCGGCAACCCCGCCCTCTCCGGGATTCTCAATCTCTTCTATCGCTCGGGCGTGGGCGATGCCCATAGCGGCCTGCGGGCGTTTCGGCGGGCCGCGGCCACGGCGCTCGGGCTCACCTCGCCTGGCATGGAGTTTGCCAGTGAGCTGGTGGTGAAGGCGGCGCTGCGAAAGCTCAAGATCACCGAACTGCCGATCACGCTCCACCAAGACGGCCGCGATCGACGGCCCCATCTGCGGCCCTGGCGGGATGGCTGGCGGCATCTGCGGTTTTTGCTCGCGCTCTCGCCGCGGTGGCTGTTTCTCATCCCCTCCCTCGGCCTGATCGGGGCGGCGCTCGTCATCGGTGGCGTGGTGTTGGCGGCACCGGCCGGAAAAATGGGGAGCTTCTTCGGCCTGCCGGTGGGTGAGCATTGGCTCATCCTCGCCGGGGCGATGTTTCAACTGGGCATCTCGGGGCTCACGCTCGGCACGATCGCCCAGGTCTGGGCGATCAAGCGAGGCTTCGTGATCCGTTCCCGCCGGCTCGACCGTTGGGTGGGCCTGGTGCGAAACGACTGGGCCGTGCTCGCCGGCAGTCTGCTCGCGGCCGGGGGGCTGCTCGTGCTCGGTGGAGTGGCGTTTGATTTTCTCCGCGGGGGCTTCGGGCCGGCAGGCCGCATCCGGGAGACGGTGATCGGCACCACGGCTCTGGTGGGCGGCATCCAGTTGGTGTTCGCGTCGTTTGTGGTGTCGCTCTTCGACAGTGAGCAGACCCCGCAGACGGGAGCCTGAGCATGGCAGCCCGCATCGGCTGGGTCGGGGTGGCCCTCACGGTGCAGATCGGCGTGGCGGCGATGCTGGTCGGCTGGAAGGTCGCTTCGCTGTGGCTGCTCGGTGCGGAAGGCAGATTCGACTCGCCTTTTTTTCACGCCATGGCGACGGGTGACTGGCAACTGGCGGTGCCGGGGGCGGCGCTGTTGGTGGTCGGATTCCTGATGGTGGGCCACTGCCGCGACGTGGTCGATCGGCTGGCTGACATCGCTGCCGATCACGTTCCCCATGTCGCGGCCGTGGTGGTTCTCCTCCTGCTCGTCGGCACGCGGCTTGTCTATCTCTGGTATCCGCTGTCGATGGATGAGTATGCGGCGACCTTTCAGGCGGAGGTGTTTGCGGCGGGGCAAGTGGCCGGCCGCTGGCCAACATGGGCGGCCCCGCTGCTGGTGAGCCCGCGATTTGCCAAGGGGATATTTTTGCTCTGCAACTACGACACGGGCCGGGTGGTCTCGACCTACTGGCCCGGACACGCGGCGCTCTTGGCCCCGTTCAGTAGGGTCGGGGCCGATTGGGCGCTCAACCCGTTGCTCGCGGGAGCCGCGATCCTGCTTGTCGCATCGCTGGCCCGCCGCCTCGGCGGCCCCCGGGCGGCGGGCTATGCCGTGGTGTTCACGGTCGCGTCGCCAGTGTTTCATGCCTACGGCCTGTCGTATTACAGCATGATGAGTCATCTCGTCGCCAATCTCGCGTATGCCCGGCTTCTGATCGTTCCCACTCCTCTGCGGGCGGCGGCGGCAGGCTGCATCGGCGGCCTGGCGCTCGGCCTCCATAATCCGTTTCCCCACGCGCTATTCGGGGGCACCTGGATCGTGTGGCTGCTGACGACGCGGCGGTGGGCATCCGCTCTGATCGTGGCGGCGTGTAGCCTGGCGGTGTTTTTGCCGATCGACAGCGGCTGGCAGCGCGTGAAAGATTCAGTACGGATGCCGGCCGGTGATGCTCCGGCGGACGGGGCGGACGCTCAGCCGCGAGACGAGGGAGCGATGGGTGGGGTGGCCGTCCGTGTGATCGGCTACGTCCGCTGGCTTCGCATCCCCGACATTTCCGGGATGGTGGCGCGGCGGCTGTATGCGCTCTGTCGCGAGGTGGCGTGGGACACTCCCGGTCTGGTCGTGTTGGCGGCAGCGGCCGCAGCGGGGGCCGGATGCCGCGGTGGCCCACCTTTGGCAGCGGCGGCTCTGGTGACATTCCTGGGATACGCATTTTCGCCCTGGGACGGCGGCCATGGCTGGGGCTCTCGCTATATGTTTCCCGCCGGGGGCGTGCTGCCAGTCATGGCCGGGGTGGCGATCGCCTCGCGATCCGATGGAGTGCGACGGGTCGCGAGAGCCTGTGGCATCGCAGCCTGGGGCAGCATGGCTGTCTGTGTTCCGTTGGCGATGGGACTGGTGCGGGGCCAGATCACCGAGACCCTGGATACCGGGCCACGTGACCTGATCGCGCAGCACGCCGAGGCCGCCGACCGGCTGTGGGTTTTTCTCGGGGAATCGGAGCGCGTGACGCAAGATTTTATTCGCAACGATCCCTTCCTGCGGCATGGCCCCTTTATCCTGTTTGGACAGGATGCCGAGCGCAATGCCGCCAACATCCGGTTTTTTGCGTCGCAGCTCGATGCCGTGCCACGCCCTTGCGGGGGTGACTTCCGCGGCACGGCCTGGATGCTCGACCCGTTGCTGCCATGAACAGCCTGCCGCTTTCAACTGAGTCGCCCATACTCCTGGCACACCACTGGTTTTTTCAGCCGCGGGGAGGCGAGCGAGTGCTCGTGGAACTGGCCACGCTCCTGCCCCAGTCGCCGATCCTCACGGCGTTCGCCACGCGCCACGTGGCGGACTGGCCGGCCGCGATGGCCGCGCTGCTGCCTCGGGTGAGGCCGAGCCGGCTGCAGGGGCTCTATCGGGCCGCGGCCGCCGTGCCGCCGCTGATGCCTCTCTTGCTGCCGCTCTTGCCTTGGGGGATGCGGCGGTCGTTTTGCCGTGAGTTGGCCGGCGCCGAGCGGCTTGTCGTGTCAGACGCGGGCCTTGCCAAGTGCCTCGCCCTCGAGACTGCGGCCCCGGTGGCCGCCTATCTCCACAGCCCGATGCGGCATATCTGGCACGACGCCGAGGCCACGCTCGGCCGCCTGCCCGGGCCGCTCCGGCCCATGGGCGGCCGGATGATCGAGCGGCTGCGAAGGGTCGATCGCGAGGCGGCCGGCCGGGTGGCCCGCTGGGCGGTCAACTCCGAGACCACGGCTCGGCGGGCGGCGGCGGCATACCTTCTTCGGCACGTCGGCCGT
>CAYZFV010000275.1:0-2907 GCA_964477765.1 uncultured Candidatus Kuenenia sp. | reverse complement strand
GGTGGTGGTGAAGAACCGCGCCCCGATCGCGCTGGAGGCGATCGAGGGCACCGATGAATGCATCCGCCGGGCGGGCCGGTTTTGCCCGGCCGGCGGCATGGTGGTGGTGAAGGTGGCCAAGCCGCAGCAGGATCTGCGGTTTGACATGCCGACGATCGGCATCGGCACGCTGCAATCGCTGCGGGCCGCCGGGGCGAGCGTGCTCGCGGTCGAGGCGGGCAAGACGATCCTCGTGGATGCCGCCGAACTGGCCGACTTCGCGCTCCGCAGCGGGATCGCCGTGGTGAGCTACTACGACGAAGCCGGCCAGCCCGCTCTCGACTCGGTGGCGGCGGCGTGAACACCTGTAGCGTAGGCTTTAGCCTGCGAAACCACCCGCATTCGCAGGCTGCAGCCGACGCAACATCGTATACTCACGGCATGGGCACACGGCTCTCCCTTCTCGTCGGCATCCTGCTCGCCGCCCGCGGCGTGCCCGCGACGGCGCAGGCCCCGGCAGCGAGGCCGCCATCGATCGACTTCAAGATCGATCGCACCGCCGCGATCCCGCCGGCCCAGCCCTTCTACATGGGCCGCGAGATCGCCCAGACGATGCACTACTCGGGAGCCCCGTGGCTGGTGCGGGAAAGCCGGCAGCGGGAGGAAGACTGCCGGCAGCTGGTCGAGGCCCTGGCGATCCAGCCGGGGCAGGTCGTCTGCGACATGGGCTGCGGCAACGGCTTCTACACGCTGGAACTGGCCCGGCTCGTGGGGCCGACCGGCACGGTCTACGCCGTCGACATCCAGCCGCCGATGCTGAAGATGCTTTCCGGTCGGGCGGCGGTGGCGGGCCTGGTCAACATCAAGCCGGTGCTCGGTACGGTGATCGACCCGCGACTGCCTGCCGGCAGCGTCGACATGGTGCTCTGTGTCGACGTCTATCACGAGCTTTCCCATCCGGTGGAGATGCTGGAGAAGATCCGCGAGTGCCTCGCCGACGACGGGCAGCTGGTGCTCGCCGAGTTTCGTGGCGAGGATCCGGCCGTGCCGATCAAGCCACTGCACAAGATGACGAAGGCCCAGGTGCGACTCGAGCTGGAGGCCAACGGCTTCGAACTGGCCCGCGAGTATGACCGGCTGCCCTGGCAGCACCTGATGTTTTTCAAGGTGCGGGAAGAAGCGGCGGAGTGATCAACGCGTGGGTGGCACCAGAAAGCACCGGGCGCAAGCCTGGTGGCTGTAGCAACGCTGGCCGGTGGGCGTGCCCGCCGGCTCGCGCCTGGCGGCTTTTTGGGGAAACAGAAAGCACCGGGCGCAAGCCTGGTGGCTGCGGTACCACTGGTACGAGGCCTACCCCACGCGGCAAGTTCCGTCGTCGCAGGAGCCGGCGATCGCGAGCCGGTGACGGGCGATGAAGGCGTAGAGCCGCTGCCACACGGGGAGTGAGCCCGGGATATGAAGCAGTGCGGCCAGCGGCCACAAGAGGGGCAGCCGCCGCGAGAGATAGCGGACCGCCTCCGCGCCGCCGCGGGCCACCCCCTGCGGATCGATCACATACATCTGCCGCATCAGATCGTCGTAGGTGAGTTCCGGAAAACGCTCGGCCACGAGCGGGTCGTGCAGCGAGATGAAATCGGGCCGCCGCCCCGGCGAGACCGCCCGCAGCAGGGCGATCTGGCTGCGGCAAAACCGACAACGGCCGTCGTAGAGGACGGTGTCGCGAACCGGGTGGAAGCGGGTGGTGAGCATGGGGACGATCCTCGTGCCAATTGTAGTCCGGGGATGGAGGCCGGGAATTCCGAGTCGGCCCGCGCGAACAGCCCGCACAACCGGCACAGTCGGCGCATTGTCGCACGGGCTAGACTCCACCGGCCCGGCTTGTCGATCCTCTTCGCAGGCTCTTCGTGGCCGGGGAGCTTACGACGGAGAACGACCGCGCCCGTGGTGGTGCGACCCCGAGATCATGTGGAAAAGCTTTTTTCTCGCCGCCGGGATGTTTGCCTGTGTTCTCGGCATTGAACTGCTCGTGATCGATTCGGCCACGATCATGCCCTTGAGCGGCCGCGGTGGGCCGCAGGTGTTTACGGCCCCCGACTGGGCTCCGTGGACCCTGATCTCCGCCGGGGCCGTGACGATCCTCCATTTCGCCACGTTGCCGAAAGCGCTGATCAAAGAGTGACGACCGGCGGCACGAGGCCGACAGTGGTAGGCTGAAGCCTGTTCTACAGGCCGGCGTCGGCTTGGGCGGCGGGCGACTCGGCCGGTTCGCCCTGCTGCGGCTGCCGCGCCGCGCGACGTTCGGCGGCCGTGCCCGGCACGATCTGCGGGGCGCCGACCGATCGCTCGACGATCGCCTTCAACTCATTGCCATCGATCACTTCGGTCTCGATCAGCCGCTGTGTGATCGCCTCGAGCGCGGCCCGGCGACTCTGGAGGATCTGCCGCACCTGCTCGATCGATCGGTCGACGATCCGCTTCACCTCTTCGTCGATCTCGCGGGCCGTCTCCTCGCTGTGCGACCGGGCATGCGGCAGATCGGGGCCGGAGCCGGCGAGAAACGGTGAGCGCGGATTCTCGCGATACGTGACCCGGCCCAGTCGGCTCATGCCATAGTCCATCACCATCGCACGGGCGATTTCGCTCGTCCGCTCGAGGTCGTTTTGGGCGCCGGTGGAGACGTCCTCATACACCATCTCCTCGGCGATCGTGCCGGCCAGGAGCACCTGGATGCGGCTCTCGAGTTCCGACTGCGTGAGCAGGTAGCGGTCGTCTTCCGGCCGCTGCATCGTGTAGCCAAGCGCCGCCAGCCCGCGAGGAATGATCGACACCTTGTGGACCGGGTCGGTATTCGGCAGCGAGAAGGCGACCAGCGCGTGGGCCGCCTCGTGGTAGGCGACCCGCTTCTTTTCGTCCTCGTGGATGACCCGC
>CAYZFV010000274.1:0-6629 GCA_964477765.1 uncultured Candidatus Kuenenia sp. | reverse complement strand
GCGGGTGCGGATGTCTTCCTTGAGGCGGCGGACCATCACCGGGTCGAGGTCCTTGACGCGGACCTTCACGCCGCGGGTGAACCGCTGCGGGTCGAGGATCTCCAGGAGCGCCGAAAAACTGTTGGAGTGGCCGTTGTGGGGCGTAGCCGAGAGGAAGAGGCGGTGCTCGAACCGCGGGGCGAGGTCGCGGACCGCGCGGGTGATGCGGCTGTCGATCGCGTAGCGGTTGTCAGAGGACGGGGCGGCGTGGTGGGCCTCGTCGAAGATGAGGAGTGACCCGGGCCGGAGCGTGCCGAGCCAGTCGCGAAGCGGGCCGGCGTAGGTCTCGTCGATCAGGAGCTTTGACGACACGAGCCAGCGGGGGTGGACGCTCCAGGGATTCACCGACCAGCCGCGTTCCTGGCGGATCCGCTCCATCGCGAGGCGGTCGAGGACGTTGAAGACGAGGCCAAACCGGCACTCGAGTTCGTCTCGCCACTGCGGCACCATCGACGGCGGGCAGACGACCACGATGTCTTTGACGCGGCGGCGGAGGAGCAACTCGCTGGCGATCAGGCCGGCCTCGATCGTCTTGCCGAGGCCGACGTCGTCGGCGATGAAGAGATTCACCCGCGGCAGCAGGAGGGCCTTGCGGAGGGGCTCGAGCTGGTAGGCGTCGAGCCGGATGCCAGCCCGGAAGGGAGACTGGAAGAGCCGCGGGTCGGTGGCGGTGACGCAGTGCCAGCGGAGCGTGCGGACGAAGGCGCTGAAGTGCCGCGGGTCGTCAAAACCCTTGCCGCCGATGCTCTTCCAGGACTCGCGGTCGATGATCTGCGTGTCGAGCTCCGCTTCCCAGAGCACTTCGAGCTCCTCGCCCTGGGCATCGTCTTCGAGGCACGACAGTGAAACCTTCGTGCCGTGGGGCGAGGGCTCGACTGAGTCCACGAGCCAGGCGCGGGTGCGGCAGCGGACCACCTCGCCCGGGGCGGGCAGGGCGATGCTCAAAGGCTCGGCAAAAGTCGCTTGCATAGATGTTTTTGTGGGGCTTGACTCACTCGTGCGCGGGGATCCGTACATGTTATTGCATACCTAAATCGCAGGGAATCACGCCACCCGCACAGTGCGTGCTTGACACCCCTCATGGGATTGGTATTCTTTCGTTCAGTCGACGGGCTCGGTCCGGCGGCAGGTCTCTGCAGACCAAACCACGGCGGCCAGATCGTTGGCTGCCAGACAATTCGATGGCCACGCCAGCCGGCGACTGCGGCTGAAGAAACTCTGATACAGCGGGCGGATCTATTTCGCCGCCCGCAATCGAATTATCACGCCTCGTCGCGGTCAACCGCGTCGAGCGACGGTTTGGAAGCATTTTGCCAAGGCGATTGGCCTCGGCAGGAAATCAAGTCACACAGGAGGAGCCTCACATGGTTTCACGGGAACAGTCGGCATTGGTGTTGCAAGTCGTAGCTGTCCTGACCTTTGTGCGGACATGCGAAATGAAGGATCCCGACCGGCTGGGCAAGGAGTATGCCGACGAAGAAACACTCAGAAGTCACATCGGCACGCTGAAAATGCTTTTGCCTCTCGATGAGGTGGTGTCGATCGCCGTCGAAAATGGATGGACCGTCATCGGTGAGCATGAAGATGGCGTGCCCATCCTGCAACGCTGGGAATCATCCGACGAAGCCCTGACCACGGCCATCGGTGAGGTCGTCCGGCACGTGATGCTGCGGCTGAAGACCAACCTCCTTGCGGATGGTGCCAAGCGGGGTTTGCTTGATGTGTCTTTTGACGATGTTGACGGTTTCCTCTTCTTCCACACCGCGAAGGCGCTCCGCCTGCAGGGCGAAGAGCCGGACGGCACCCACATGGCCGGCGAAAAGCGGCCGATCACGCTCGAGAGCGTCGAACGGTTTGGCTACGAGTGAACCCCATCAATCACCCACATCACAAAGGACTCAGCATGCTTCTTTCTGCGTCGGAATACTTCATTCTCGGTTGACTGATGGCTGCCTGGCGAACCGCGTCGAGCACACCATTACCGCCCTATTGGTGCGGCTCACTGATGGACACGGTGGATTATGTGTTTGATCAGTTTGGCCTCGAATGCGAGGGGCTCATCATCGGCGTTCCAAGCCTGGCGATCGGCGTGAGCAAAACCACGCCCGGGATGATGTTTGTCGAGAACGCCGGTGGTGAGATCTGCGGATGGGTCGTGAAGCGGCCCCGGATGGGGCTCTATCTGGCGATCATGCGCTGGCTGCGACCTTGGGCGGCGGTCGAGGCCGGATGCGGAGATGCCTATCGGCTCGGCTTTCTTTCCGCGGACGTCGAAATCCGGCTGTGGGTCATGTATGACCGCGCGCAGCAGGCCGATGCGTTTTTCAGAAACCGCAACGACGCGCTCGGGGATCCGGAAGAAAACCTGCGGGCATTGCTGGCCGAGGCTGACCAGATCCTGCGGTCGGCCGAAGTCGAGGAGACCTGCCGGGCGGATGACGGGGCAATCGGCTTCTACGAATCGGCGCGCAAAATCCTCGATGTCGGCGAGGGCATCACTGGGGGGCCGGCGGCGATGTATGACGCAATCACACGAGCTCATGGCCGCGCCCTGCAGGCCAGCACCTATCTCTACGGCACCTGCCGAGCCCCGGGAGTGGCATGACGAAACATGGCCCAGAAGCGCGCGGCCACGAACACATTTCACAGGAGAACTTTTTCATGAAAGAGACCATTTTCGAGAATGTGCAGCGGATACCGCGGCGCGGCCTTATGATCGGCCTCTGCTGCGGGGGAGCGGCAGCCGGGATCACGGGAGTCTCGACCATCCGCCATTTCCTTCGCCTGCGGGAAGCCGAAGAGGCGGCCCGGCAAGCCGAGGAAGCGATGCGAGAGGCGCAACGCCGCGCTCAGCCTCATATCGACACCGCCGACGAAACCTCGCTGGCCGGCATCGAGCCGAGCCTTGCGCCGGTCAAGACGCTCTTTGCCGCCGCCAAGGGGCACGCCAAGGCTTTTGCCGAGGATGTGCTCGGCTGGACGAGTAAATACAACCTGATTCGGGGGCAGCATGAGGCGTTTCTCGCCGAGACGTTTCGCAAGCATTTTTTTGGTCCGGATGAGCTGAGAACCGCGATGATGGCGGCAACCGAGGCGTATCTGGCCGACCTCGACGCCATCGATAATCGCATGCTCGTGGATATCCGCCTCGATATGGCAGATCTACCGTTGCCGGCCGCGATTGCATCGATGCCGCAGCCCGATCTGGAGGCCCAATATCGTAGGCACTGCGGCCGCATCAGTGGCATCACCGGCGCCGATCTCGGGGTCGATGTCAGCCGACTGGCCGCCGACACGATCGTGACGGCGGTGATCGCCATGATTGCGACACGCATGGGCACGTCGGCGGTCATCATCGGCACAGGTGCCGCGAACAGCTGGTATACGTTTGGTGCAGGCTTGATCGTCGGCGTGATCGTCGACCAAATCATCGCCACGGTGTGGGACTGGACCTACAACCCGCGCGGCCAGCTTGTCGACATGATGCACCTGAAGCTCGAAGAGGTGAAACGACTGGTGCTTAACGGCGACGGCGACAAGCCGGGCCTGCGAGGTGAATTGAATCGGTATGCCGAAGCGCGGGCACTGGTCCGCCGCGAGGCGATTGCAGAACTTTTCGCAACGACAACGGAAGGAGCATGACATGGGAACGAAGCGGTGTTTGACGACGATCGGGCTGATGGTGGCGGTCGCCGCCCTGACATCCAGTCGTCAGGCGGCAGCCGTCGTGCCGACAAAAGTGATCACGGAGACGACAGAGTTTGTGGTCAGGAAATTCGTCAAGGAGGCGACGGAGGAGGGAACGGAGGCAATCGCCAAGCAGGCGACGACGATGGCAGCGAAGTATGGAGATGAGGGGCTCGATGTCCTGCGCAAGACGGGGCCACGGGGCTTCAAGGTTGTGCAGGAAGCCGGGGAGCATGGCCTCGATGCCGTGAAGCTGATCAATCGCTACGGCGACGACGCGGTGTGGGTGATCTCCAAGCCGAAGGGCATGGCCATTTTGGTGAAATACGGCGACGACGGCGCGCGGGCGCTCATCAAGCACAAGGGCATCGCCGAGGAGGTGATCGAAACACACGGCAAGTCTGCCGTGAATGCCCTGAACGCCGTAGGGTCACGCCAGGCTCGGCAAATCGCGATGCTCGACAAAGACGGTGTGATCGCCGCCGGCAAGCAGGGCGATGAACTGCTCGACGTCATCACCCGATATGGCGACAAGGCGCTGGCGTTTATCTGGCGAAACAAGGGGGGCCTCGCAGTGGCGGCTGTGCTTGGCACGTTTCTTACGGACCCGGAGGCATACATCAACGGGGCAAAAGAACTTGTCGTGGAGGGTGTCTCTCGACCGGCATCGGAGATGGGCAAGGAGATGGCGAGGCACACCAACTGGACCGTGATCGGCCTGGCAGCAATCGGTGTGCTGGCCGGCCTACAGGTCTTGCGGATGTGGTTGAAGCGACCGAAGCAAGCCGCCACGTCCGCACCATGAGCAGGATGCTCCGACACTTTTTCACACCGATCGCAAGACCATGCTCAATCGCACCATCGACAACGTATCGATGACGACCACGCGGCGAGGTTCCCTCTGGATTTGGCGACGCTGGCTTGCTGGGCTTGCCCTTGGGATCTGCATTTTGTGGGCATCGTCCTCCGCGTGGTCTGCCTGGATGGGATACGTGGGTTACCTCCGGTACGAACCACAGGAAGGAGACGTGGTCTTCCAATCCCTGCCGCACGGCCCCGTCGTCTGGGCCATCGAAGGCGTTACTCGTTCGCCCTACTCCCACTGCGGAATCGTCGCAAAACAGGGCGATCACTGGGTCGTCTACGAGGCGTATCGCGGCGTCTCCGCCACGCCACTCAAAAGATTTCTCCTCCGGGGACGCGGCGGTGGATTCGCGGTGTATCGACTCGATAGTGAATACCGCAGCCACGTCACTGCCACACTTGCATGCTGTCAGACGTACCTCGGCCGCCCATACGACATTCGCTATCGCCTCGATGAAGAAAAGATTTACTGCTCCGAGCTGATCTACAAGGCGTTCCGCGACGCGACTGGCGGCCAACAACTCGGCGCGCTCTCCCGTTTCGGCGACATGCACTGGCAGCCCTACGAAGCTCTCATCCGCCAGATCGAAGGCGGCGATGTTCCGCTTGATCGCAAAATGATCACGCCGGTCGGGCTGGCACAGGCTTCACAGTTGAAGCCTGTATTTTCTCACCGTCTCCCGTTTGCGGCGTCACCTGCAAATCCTGTTCAGCCTGCATTTGGCCAGTAGCCCATCATCACCGCCATTCGCGCTCGAGTCGTAACGCTCCGCCAGATGCGACTTCGGACGAATAAGCCACCAAAGAAGGCGAAACCGCAGGGACAAGAGGCGGCGACAGGCTGAAGCCTGTCCTACTGGTGGGCGGAGAGGAAGTGGTGAAACGAGTCGGCGAGGGCGAGCCAACTCGCCTCGATCACGTTTTCACTCACGCCCACCGTGCCCCACACGGCCTCGCCATCCGTGCTCTCGATCGACACGCGGACCTTCGCCGCCGTGCCCTCCTGGGCATTGATCACCCGCACCTTGTAGTCGAGCAGGTGCATCCGGGAGAGGGCGGGGTAGACCGGTTCGAGCGCCTTCCGCAAGGCGGCGTCGAGGGCGTTGACCGGCCCGTCACCCTCGGCCACTTCGTGCCAGACGGCACCGGAGCCATCGCCATCCACGAGAAGCTTCACGGTCGCCAGCGTGCGGATGTCGCCCTCGCCGCGGCTCTCCACGTCGACGTTGTAACTGTCGCGGGAAAACAGCGGCCGAAACGTGCCGGCGAGCCGATCGACAAGGAGATCAAACGACGCACCGGCCGCCTCGACCTGCCAGCCCTCGTTTTCCAGCCGACAGACCTCGCCGAGCACCCGGTCGAGGAGCGCGCGGTCATTTTTCACGTCGGGCCGCGTCACCAGCGCGGCGATGTTCGACCGCCCCGACAACTCGCTCACGAGAATCCGCCGCGAGTTGCCGACCGCTTCGGGCGCGATGTGTTCGTACGACTCGGCCGCCTTGCTGACCGCATGCACGTGCATGCCCCCTTTGTGCGCGAAGGCGCTGGCGCCGACAAACGGCTGGCCGGGCCGGTAGCTCATGTTGGCCGTCTCGTAGACGAAGCGGGAAAGTTCGGTGAGGTGGGCCGTGCCCGTGCCGCCGAGCACCGTGAATCCCGAGAGCTTGAGCGAGAGGTTGGCCACGACCGAGATCAGGTCGGCGTTGCCACACCGCTCACCGAGGCCGTTGATCGTGCCCTGCACCTGCGCCGCGCCGGCTGCCACCGCCGCCAGTGAATTGGCGACGGCCAGATCGCAGTCGTTGTGGCAATGGATGCCGAGCTTGGCCGGGTTGCCCGCCGCGTCGAGCGCGGCTCTCGCGGCGGCCGTCATCTGCGCGACCTCCTCGGGGAGCGTGCCGCCGTTGGTGTCGCACAGTACGATCCGCGTGGCCCCGGATTGGGCCGCCGCGAGGATCGTCTGGCGAGCATAGTCGGTGTCGAGCTTCCAGCCGTCGAAGAAATGCTCGGCGTCGTAGAAGACCTCGCGGCCGGCCTGC
>CAYZFV010000273.1:0-3866 GCA_964477765.1 uncultured Candidatus Kuenenia sp. | reverse complement strand
TCCATCTCCATGATCCGGATGCGACGCTGCTCGACGAAGTTTTGCACGTCGAGGAGGTTGTCTTGCTGGATCTGGGCGACCCGCGAGGCGACGGCGGCGATCCGGGCCATCGCTTCGTCGTAGTGCACCTCCGATTCATACCGCTCCGGTGAAAACACTTTGAGCGCCACCGGCAGACTGAAGCTGTCGGAGCCGCGGCGGGTGGTGAGAAACACGACCCCCTGCCCTCCGGCCCCGAGCCGACGGATGAGGTTGTGGTATTCGGTCCAGTTGAGCCGCCCGCCTTCGAGGATCTCGCCGTAGCGCGAGAGCAGTTCTTCAGGGCAGCGAACAGCGATATCGCCGGCGGCCGAGATCGTGGGCCGGTCGTCTTGGTAGATGGCGGTCGAAAAGGAATCGTCGCGGGTCATGCGGCACTCGGTTGGCCGGGCTCCGGGAAGCCGAGTCGCTTGTCGACCTGGTTTCGCAGCGGCGCGCCGGCGAGGGAACGATGGAGATTATCGCAGAAGAAGTCGGTCATTGCATCGATTCGGCGGGCCGACTGTCCCGCGACGTGCGGCGTGATGATCAGGCGCGGGGCCGTCCACAGCGGGCTCGTGGGGGCCGGCGGCTCCTCGGGGGTCACATCGAGGGCGGCCGAATCGAGGTGGCCGCTCTCGAGGGCGGCGGCCAGCGCCTGCTCGTCGACCAGTTTTCCGCGGGCCATGTTGACGAGGATGCTGCCCGGCTTCACGGCCGCGAGGGCGGCGGCGTCGATCATGCCCTGCGTGTGGGGCGTGAGCGGAACGCAGAGAAAGAGGATGTCGGCGGCCGCGAGCACCTGGGGAAGCGACTCGGGGGGGCCGAGAAACTCGACATCCGCGGGCTTGTTTTCTGGAAACCAGTCGGTGGCGAGGATGCGCACGCGAAACGGCGCGAGCACCGCCGCCAGCCGGCGGCCGACGCCGCCGAGGCCCACGATGCCGACGGTCGCGCCGGTGAGGTCGCGGGTGGGGCGACGGACAAACTCCTTGCGACGCTGCTGTTCGAGAAACAGCGGCAGCCGTCGCGTGCAGGCGATCGCCAGGCCGACGGCATGCTCGGCCACCTGGTCGGCCAACACGCCGGAGGCGCTCGTCACGGTGATGTCGGAATCGATCACCGCCGGCACGAGGCAGTGGTCGAGCCCGGCTGCCGACGACTGGATCCAGCGCAGCCGCCCGCCGGCGACGATCTCACTCCACGGCACGGGCACCTTGGCATGGCCGCAGTAGACGTCGGCGGCAGGAAGCTCCGCGGCGACCCGTTCCTGGCCGGCATCGATCACCTCGGCCTGAGGAGCGGCGGCGCGGATCGCCGCGACATGCCGCGGTTCGACGGGATAGCAGAGAACGATGCGATCGATGGAGCGGGGCGGCATGGCGGCGGCGGGCATCTCCTGCGTTGTGGCATCCCGGTCGGGGGTTTGGCAAGCCGGACTCCGCGCACCATGCTCGGCGTCTGGGCTCGGCGTCTGGCTTTCCAGGCCGTCGGCTGGCGGATGCGGGCGTGTTTGAATATAATGAACCAAGATCATGACAAAAATCGCGCAGGCGGCCGACACGAGGAGTCCGGCCGCTCGGTTGCGACCTGACGATCTTGATTTTCAACGCCTGTCCGATTTTCGACGTTTGGCTGGTGAATTTCGATGCGGATAACTCTGCTTGCCGTGGCGGCCTTGGCGTTGCTCCGCATTGTCGTGGGGCTGCATTTTTTCCTCGAGGGGCTCTCACACCTCCGCGATCCGGCTTGGTCGAGCGCCGGGTTTCGTAAGGCTGCCGTGGGGCCGCTCGCCGACTTTTATCGCTCGTCGCTCCCGGAAGTTGGTGACTGGTCGGGCACGCTCGGCGGCCGCGACCGTCGCTCTGGCGCGGATGCGGCTGCCGCCTGGCAGGAAAGCGTGGTCGAGTCGTGGCGTGGGGTGTTGGCCGCTCGCAGTCAGGCGCTGCCGCTCGACGCGGCCGCCCGCGAAGCCGCCGAAGCAAAAATCACCGCCGCCAACAAGGATCTCGGGGCCTACCTCCAGGAGATCGGCCCCGATCTCGACGACTACCGCATGCAGGTCGATCGGCTCGATGCCCAGGCCCGGCAGCCTTCGGCGCGAGAGGTGCCATTCGAGCGGAAGCGGGTCGCCGACAAACGCCGCGAACTTTCCGCATTGGCCGCCGGCTGGCAGGCAGACGCCGCGGCGATCGGAGAAAAGCTGATCGCCGCATGGGACGCTGACCTGTCGGCGGCCGACCGGATTCGAGCCGCGGCAGCCCAGCCGCCGACCTCGCTGTGGAGGGCCGACCGCTTCGTGAGCTGGTCACTGGTGACGATCGGTGCCTGTCTCGTGGTCGGCATTCTGGTGCCGTTCAACGCCGTGGGCGCCGCTTTGTTTCTGGCCAGCGTGATCGCGTCGCAGCCCTTCTGGGTGGCGGGCGCCCAGACGACCTACGACCAGTGGGTGGAACTGGCGGCGTTGCTGGTGCTGGCCACGATGCCTGTTGGTGGCTGGCGTGGTCTCGATTACTTCCTCCGCTCGTGGTGCCCCTTCGCCCGCTGTCGACGGGCCTGACTTCCAAGAATCTTCCGAACACCCCTCGAGGTGACCTGATGAACCTGTCAGACGAACAGAAAAAGATCGGCAAGGAAAACTTCGACGACGCCGTGGGCGTGACGCGGCGCGACTTCCTCACCGGCACCGTGGCGGCCGGCTTGGCGACCGGGGCCGGGCTGGGCTCGATCTACTTCGGTTACGGCAAAAGTGTTGGGGATCCGCTGCGGATCGGTGTGGTCGGCACCGGCGACGAGGGGAGCGTGCTCATCGGAGCCCACAACCCCGACTATTTGAATGTCGTCGCGATCGCCGACATCCGTCCCTACAACGTCTTCCGAGCGTTCCATGGCGACATGTCGAGCCCCAGCGCCTACCAAGCCCGGCCCGGCCTGATGGCCAAATATCAGTGGTCGACCGAAGACGAGGCCCGCAAGAAGGTGAAGGTCTACGGGGCCTACGAAGAACTCCTCGCCGACAAAGACATCGAAGCGATCGTGATCGCCCTCCCGCTCCATCTGCATGCGCCGGCGGCGATCAAGGCGATGCGGGCCGGGAAGCATGTGCTCACCGAAAAGCTCATGGGCCATAGCATCCATGAATGCAAGGAGATGGGGCGGGTCGCCAGCGAGACCGGCAAAATCCTGGCGACAGGCCATCAGCGCCACTACAGCATCCTTTACGACAATGCCGTCTATACGATCGGCAAGGCCGGGCTGATCGGCGACGTGCACTCGATCCGGGCCCAGTGGCACCGCGGCAATCTTCCCGGCAAAGATTCCTGGAAGCCGCCGCTGCCGGGCGAGGAGGAACTGGCCAAGAAACTCCTGAGCTGGAAGCGGGCCCGCGACTCGGCCAAGCCGGCCGAGATCGAGGCCTGGACCAAGAAGGTGGCCCAACTCGAGGCGCAGATTTCAGATCAGGTGGTCGATGCCGCCGCCCATGGCTATACGCAGATGACGCTGCCCGACGGCGCCACCCGGTCGCCGCTGGAGGAGTTGATCCGCTGGCGGCTCTGGAATCGCACCGGTGGCGGGCTGATGGCGGAGCTGGGCAGCCACCAGCTCGACGCGGCCGGCATCTTCGTCTCGGCGATGCATGGCGAGGGCAAGAAGGTGAAGCCGCTCACCGTCACCGCCGTGGGCAACCGCAGCATCTTCCCTGCCGATCGCGAGGTCGACGATCACGTCTACTGCATGTATGAGTATCCCGCGCCGGGCTACGAAGAAGACAGCAACAAGAAGATCGTGGTCACCTACTCCTCGATCAACGGCAACGGCTTCGGTGGCTACGGCGAGGTGGTGATGGG
>CAYZFV010000272.1:0-7873 GCA_964477765.1 uncultured Candidatus Kuenenia sp. | reverse complement strand
TTCGTGGCCACCCGCCCGCTGCCCCGGGCCGCCGTGGGCGACTATCTCGTGATCGAGATCGCCGGGGCCTACGGCTTCGTGATGGCCAGCAACTATAATTCTAAAGCGCTGCCGGCCGAGGTGCTCGTCGAGGCCGGCCAGCCGCGGCTGGTTCGGGCCCGGCAGTCGGCCGATGACCTCATTCGCGGCGAAAGCGTGTGATGTCGGGCAGGAAAAGAAGGATTTTGCCGACCGGTCCTCGACGGCTACCATATTTTCACATGGCGAACTGCTGAATTTTTCCCCCTGCCCCGCCGATCGTAATCACCATGGCAAAAGCCGGCCCCCGCAAAAAACTGCCGAAGGAACTCGCGGTCATCAACGCCGACAACTGCACCGGCTGCGAGAGTTGCCTCGAGGTCTGTCCGGTCGACTGCATCGTGAAGGTGCAGCAATACGATCAGTTCCACAACCTGCAAAGCTGGTGTGAGATCGACATCGAGCGGTGCGTGGGCTGCGAGGTGTGCGTACACATCCCGGGCAAAAAGTCGAATCCCTACGACCTCAAGGTCTGCCCCTGGGATGCGATCGAGATGGTGCCCACCGAGGAGGTCGCCCAGGTGGTGGCCCAGATCGGCGGCCCGCCGGAGTACGTCGAGAAAAACTGGGACCGCCTCGTCGGCACCGCCCAGAAACTTGCCGAGCTTAAAGCCGCCGCCGGTTGACCGCACCATGCGACCACGGTAAAACGTGACGCATGTACACCACTCCTTCGAATGATCTGCGGGGCCATGTCCGCCTCGCCTGTGTGCCTGGCATCGGGTCGCGACTGCGGCGGCTGCTCCTCGAGCGGTTCGGCTCGGCCGAGGCCATCTTTCAGGCCGCCCCCGCCGAGTTGCAGGGCGTGGCACGGCTCGGGCCGAAGCTCGCCCAGGAGATTCCGTCGCACGCCACCAGCACCGCGGCCGATGAGACGCTCGCCCTGTGCGCCGACCGCGGCGTCGACATCATCCTCGAAGGCGATCCCCGCTATCCCGGTCTCCTGTCGCGGATCGACGATCCGCCCGGGCTGCTCTTTGTGCGCGGTGAACTGCAGCCATCTGACGCGCTGGCGGTCGCCATCGTCGGCGCCCGGCATGCGACCGCCTACGGCCTCCGCGTCGCGGAGCAGCTCGCCGGTGGACTGGCCCGCGCCGGCTACACGGTCGTCAGCGGGCTGGCCCGCGGGGTCGACGCTGCGGCCCACCGCGGCGCCCTCAAGTCCGGTGGCCGCACGCTCGCCGTGCTCGGCAGCGGGGTGCTTTCGATTTATCCGCCGGAACACGAAGGCCTGGCCGAGGAGGTGATCGCCAACGGGGCCCTGATAAGCGAGCTGGCGCCGCTCTGTGAGCCAAACCAGGGCACCTTTCCCCAGCGGAACCGGATCGTGTCGGGGCTGTCGCTGGGCACGATCGTGGTGCAGGCCTCGGAGCGATCCGGAGCCCTGATCACCGCCCGGCTGGCCGGCGAGCATGGCCGCGAGGTGTTTGCCGTGCCCGGGCCGATCGATTGCCGCGTCTCCCGCGGCTGCCATGCGTTGATCCGCGACGGGGCCAAGCTGGTGGAAAGTGTCGATGATGTGCTCGAAGAACTCGGCCCCCTCTTTGAAACCTGCACCGCCCCCGATGGGCGGCCGGTGCAGCAGGCCGCGGAATTGCAGCTCGGTGACATCGAACAGCGGGTGCTCGCCGCCGTCGATGCCCACGCCGCTACGCCGATCGCCATCGACGACATCGTCGACGCCACGCATCTCGCCGCCGCGCAGGTGCTGGCCACGATCGGTGTTCTGGAAATGCGGCGGCTGGTCCGGCGGCATCCCGGCGGCCGCGTCTCGCGGAGGTAGCGCCCTTCTCCGGCGGTTCATCGCCCCGTAGAATCGGTCGCATGGATACAGCCCTCTTTCACCGCGCCGAAGCGATTCGTTCCCGTCTCCTCCAACTTCGAGACTCTCTTTGACTGGGAGGGCCGTAAGCAATCTGCCGCCCGCATCGAAGATGCCATGGGCCAGGCCGGCTTTTGGGACGACAACCAGAGAGCCCAGGCCACTGTCGCCCAGCTGAAGACGGTCAACGCCGTGCTCAAGCCGCTCGAAGAGGCGCTCGCGGCGTCCGGTGACCTCGAGGCGCTTCAGGAACTCGCCCGGGAAGACGAGTCGCTGGAGCAGGAACTCGCCACCGAGACCGACCGTCTCGAGCGACTCGTCGACGCGCTCGAACTCACGTCGCTGCTCTCCGGCTCCCATGATTCGTGCGATGCGCTCGTGTCGATCCATGCCCGCGACGGGGGCACCGACGCCAACGACTGGGCCGAAATGCTCCTCCGCATGTATTCCGCCTGGGCGGCCAAGCACGACTGCGATGTGGAGCTTCTCGACCGGCAAGACGATGCCGTGGCCGGCATCCAGAGCGCCACGGTCGCCATCCGTGGCCCCTGGGCCTATGGCTACCTCAAGGGAGAGACCGGCATCCATCGGCTCGTGCGGATCAGCCCGTTCAACTCCGAAGGCAAACGACAAACAAGCTTCGCGGCCGTCGATGTGGCGCCGGAAATCGCCGACGACGACACCGAGGTGGAGATCGACGACGAAGACATCCGGGAAGACGTGTTTCGCGCCAGCGGGGCCGGCGGCCAGCATGTCAACAAGACCTCCAGCGCCATCCGGCTCACCCACCTGCCCACCGGGATCGTGGTGCAATGCCAGAGCGAACGCAGCCAACACAAAAACCGGGCCACGGCGATCAAGATGCTGCGGGCCCGGCTGGCCCGCATGGAGGAGGAGAAGAAGGAGGCGGAGCAGCTCGCCCGCTACAAGCAGCAGCCCAAGACCGGCTTCGGCTCCCAGATCCGCAATTATTTTCTCCACCCCGATCAGCGGGTGAAGGATCAGCGAACCGGTTTCTACGTCGGCAATTTCCAGAGTGTGCTCGATGGCAACCTCGACGGCTTCCTCGACGCATTCTTACGGTGGAAGGCGACCGGGGCGGCCCCCGAGGCCGGCGGCGACGATGACTGATGCCCGCCGGGGGGCCCGGCTTCACCAGGAAGCCCCGGACGTAAGCCCGAGGGACGCTTTTTCCATGGTTCGGTAGACGCCCGGATGCCTACGGGATAGAGTTTGACTTCGTTTTCGTTTCAGCAACAAGGAATCCGATGGCGGAAAAAGAACAGGCACTCGAAGTCGAAGGCGTGGTGACGCAGGCGCTCGCCAACACGCGGTTTCGAGTGCAGATCGCCGGCGGCCACATCGTCAACGCCCACGTGGCCGGCAAGATGCGGAAAAATTTCATCCGCATCGTTCCGGGTGACAAGGTGAAACTCGAGCTTTCGCCCTACGACCTCACGAAGGGCCGGATCACGTTCCGCGAGCGGTAGTTTCACGCCGGCGGTCGCTCGCCCCCCAGCCGCCGCACGAAAAGCACCGGGCGCAAGCCCGGTGGCGCGTTCAACAGCAAGCACCGGGCGCAAGCCTGGTGGCGCGTTCCAAGCACCGGGCGCAAGCCCGGTGGCCTGCGACAACGTTGACCCGCGTTGCAGCCCGCCGGCTTGCGCCTGGCGGCTTTGTGGGGAAACAGCAAGCACCAGGCGCAAGCCCGGTGGCCTGACAACCTCACTGGGTCGCTTCGTCCGAGTCGCGGTTTTCAAAAAACTGCTTGAGATCACCGAAGGTCCGCAGCGGCTCCTTGCCCTCCCGCATTTCCTTGGAAATCGGTGTGACCGGCTTCTTGGAGGGCACGCTGTAGGTTCGCGGCCCCCGCTCCCGCGGCGGCTTCTTCGCCTCGCGGGTGCGTCGCGGACGCGGCGGGCGGGCCGCGGCTGTTCCCTCCTGCGGGGCGGCCTGCGGTCCCACCCCGTCCGGCTGACGTGCCGGCGGCTTCCGCGGCCGCTGCTCCCTCCGCGGCGGCCGCTCCGGCTTCTTCGGCTCGGTGCCGGGCTTGATCATCGTGAGGGCGACCCGCCGCCGGGCTTTGTCGATCTCCAGCACCCACACGTTCACCACCTGCCCCACACAAACCACGTCGTGCGGATCGCGGACATAGCGCCGGGAGAGTTGGCTGATATGAACCATGCCGCTGTCATGGAGGCCGATGTCGACAAACGCACCGAAGTCGACCACGTTGAGCACCGCCCCCTGGAGTTCCATGCCCACTTCCAGATCTTCGAGCTTGAGTACACCCTTCTTGAAGAAGGGCTGCGGCAAGTCGTCGCGCGGATCGCGGCCGGGCCGGAGGAGCTGCTCGATGATGTCGGCCAAGAGCAGCCGGCCCACACCGAGCTCCGTCGCCAGCCCGTCGAGGTCGACCGCCGCCGCCCGTTGGGCGAGTGCCTCGGCCCCCTGCCGCGTGGTGAGATCGCCGACAGTGCCGCCGAGCCGCTCGAGCACCTTCTCGGCGATCGCATAGCTCTCGGGATGAATCCAGGTGGCGTCGAGCGGGTTTTGCCCGCCGGAAATCTTCAGGAAGCCGGCGGCCTGCACAAACGCGATCTCGCCAAAGCCCGGCACGTCGAGCAGCTGCTGCCGTGAGGCAAACGGTCCGTTCTTCCCCCGCCATTCGTGGAGATTGCGAGCGGTAGCCTGGTTCATCCCCGACACATATCGCAGCAGGGCGGGGCTGGCCGTGTTGACGTCGACCCCGACATAGTTGACGCAACTCTCCACCACGCCGTCGAGCGAGGCATGCAGGTGCCGAGCCTTCACGTCGTGCTGATAAAGCCCCACGCCGATGTTTGCCGGCTCGATTTTCACCAATTCCGAGAGTGGATCCTGCAGCCGCCGGCCGATCGAAATCGAGCCTCGCACCGCAGCCTCGTGGCCGGGCAACTCCCCCCGGGCATAGGCACTGGTCGAGTAGACGCTCGCGCCCGCCTCGTTGACGATCACATAGGCGACATCGTGCGGCTGCAGCTCGCCGGTCACGAGTTCGGCGACCAGCGTCTCCACCTCGCGGCCCGCGGTGCCGTTGCCGATGGCGATCACGCCGCACTGATGCGTGGTTACCATTTCCACGATCGTGCGAACCGCCGCCTCCTTTTTTTCCTTCTGGCCGATGATGTGGAGCACGGCGTGTTCGTGCGGGGTGCCGTATTCGTCGATCACCACCGCCTTGCAGCCGCTCTTGAAGCCCGGATCGATCGCCAGCACGCGGCGGCCCGACACGGGTGGCTGAAGGAGCAGATTCCGCAGATTGCGGGCAAACACCGCCACCGCATGGTCCTCGCAGGCCTCGGTGATCTCCCGCCGCATCTCCCGCTCGAGGCTCGGCAAGACGAGCCGCTGCAGCGAGTCGCGGACACAGCCCCGCAGAAACTCGGCATGCGGATGGTCGGCCGGCACGAGCAGCTCTTCGGCGGCAGCCTGCATCTCGTCCTCGGGCCCCTCCACCCGCACCTTGAGCAGGCGGGCCCGCTCGCCGCGGTTGATCGCCAGCACGCGGTGGGGAGGCACACGGTCGATGTGCTCCGAGAAATCAAAATAGTCGCGATAATGCTTGGCGTCTTTCGAGACCGGCTTGCCCTCCACCTCCACCTTCTGGCTGCGGAGCCTCCCGGTGCGGCCGAGGATGCCGCGGAGCCGCTGCCGCAGGGCAGCCCGCTCGCTGAAGTCGTGGGCGATGATGTGGCCGACGCCGAGCAGGGCGTCGGCCACCGACGTCACCTGCACGTCGGGATCGACAAAGTCGGCCGCCCGCGTGTCGAGGTCGGCGGCGGCCGCGGCGGCCGCCAGAATCTCCCGTGCCAAGGGCTCCAGCCGCCGCTGCCGGGCGATTTCGGCCAGCGACAACTTGCGCGGCTTATACGGCAGGTAAAGATCTTCGAGCTGCTTGGAACTCTCGGCCGCCTGAATCCGCTGCTCGAGATCGGGCGTCAACTTGCCCTGGCCTTGAATCGTCCGCAGGATCGTCTGCTTGCGTTCCGCCACCTGGCGGGCCTTGGCCACGCTCTCCGCGATGCGACGGATGTCGACCTCGTCGAGACCCCCGGTCTGGTCACGACGATACCGCGTGATGAAGGGAACGGTGTTCCCCTCATCCAACAGTCGAACCGCCGCCGCCACATGCGGCTCCGGCAGTCCGAGCCGCTGGGCAACCTGCCCGAGGTCGATCAACACTGATAATCCCATACAGCGAAACCCGGTAATTCGAGGAATCTAGGGTTGCCACGCCCCGGGTGTCAAACCGCCGTCGCGGCGGTGGCGGCCGCGGGCACCGACCAACGCCGGCATGGCCTTGACGTGCCTGCCAAAAGATCCCTATTTCCCACGCTTCACAGGTCGCACCGCATTTTCAGCATCATGGCGCCGGCACCCACGTTTCCGCTCCGGTTTCCCTACCCAAATGACTGTAGCAGATGCGCCGGTCATGCCGATGACGTTTCGCGAGCGTGGCATGGCGGTCCGTTTTCTCCGGCCGTCGACCCGCGTCAGTCACCCGCCCCGGAGCCTTCCCCCCGATGACCACCCCCACCGCCTCTGAGTCGAGCACCTCCGCCCCGCAGGAATGGCTGCCCGCGGTGCCGCTGCTGGCTCTCGATCGGCAATATGAGGCCCTCAAGCATGAGATTCGCGCCGCGATCGAGCGGGTCTGTGACTCCGGCCGGTTCGTGCTCGGGCCCGACGTGGCCGAACTCGAGGCGGAGCTGGCCCGCACCCTGCATGTAGCCCATGTGATCGGCTGCGCCTCAGGCAGCGACGCGTTGCTCCTGGCGTTGATGGCTCTCGACATCCAGCCGGGTGACGAGGTGATTCTTCCCAGCTACACGTTTTTCGCCACCGCCAGCGCGGTCACCCGGCTCGGGGCCGTGCCGATCTTCGCCGACATCGATCCGGTCACCTATCTCATCGATCCGGCCGACGTGCAGCGAAAGCTCAGCAAGCGGACCAAGGCACTGATCCCGGTGCACCTCTTCGGCCGCACGGCCGACATGGACGCACTCCTGCCGATCGTGAAGGCCGCCGGTGTGCCGGTGGTCGAAGACGCAGCCCAGTCGATCCTCTCGACCTGGCATGGCGACTGCTCCGGTGGGATCGGCGACGTCGGCTGCTTCAGTTTCTATCCGACCAAGAATCTCGGCGGCGCCGGTGATGGCGGCTTCCTGACCACCACCCGCGACGACATCGCCGCGCGGCTCAAACTGCTGCGGGTGCACGGCATGGAGCCGCGGTATTACCACGACCTCGTCGGCATCAACAGCCGTCTCGACTCGATCCAGGCGGCGGTGTTGCGGGTGAAGCTGCCGCACCTCGATCGCTGGACCACCGACCGGCAGGTCAACGCCGGCCGCTACATGGAATTGTTTGCCGAGTACGATCTCGAGGGGCGCATCACCGTGCCGGGCGACGAGCCCCGCGGTCGCCACGTTTGGAACCAGTTCGTGATCCGCGTGGCCGATGGCCATCGCGACGCGTTGCGGGCCCACCTCGCAGCCCACGGCATCGGTACCGAGATCTACTATCCGGTGCCCCTCCACCTGCAGAAGTGTTTCGCCTTCCTCGGCTGGCAAAAGGGCGACCTGCCCGAGACAGAACGGGCCGCTGAAGAGACACTCGCCCTCCCGATCTTCCCCGAACTCACCGCCGACGAGCAGCGGACGGTGGTGGGCCGCATCGCCGAGTTCCTCCGCGCGCCGCAGGTCACCCACCCCGCCCTGGCTCGGGCTCCGGTAATCGATACCGCGATCATCGACCCCCCGCATGTGCTCCGCCGCACCGGCGCCGTCGGCCGGGCCGACGAGGTGCGGTGCTAGCTTCACGCCTGCGGGGCAATCCATGGCCCCCACCAAAAAGCACCGGGCGCAAGCCCGGTGGCTGCACACCAAAAGCACCGGGCGCAAGCCCGGTGGCTGCACACCAAAAGCACCG